>NZ_CAMBTS010000031.1 GCF_945870625.1 Novosphingobium sp. Chol11
GCGTCGTCCTTGCCGGTCGAGCGGAAGTTGGTCAGCTGCTTCGACTTCATCGGATTGACTTCAAGATCGTCGGGCTTGGCATTCTCGCCGATGATCATGCCTTCATAGAGCGGGGTGCCGACGCCGACGAACAGGATGCCGCGTTCTTCCAGCGGCCCCAGCGCATAAGCATTGGCCTCGCCCGCGCCGTTCGAGATCAGCACGCCGTTCTTGCGGCCTTCGATCTTGCCCTTGTAGGGGCCATATTTTTCGAACAGCCGGTTCATGATCCCGGTGCCGCGCGTATCGGACAGGAATTCGCCGTGATAGCCGATCAGCCCGCGCGAGGGCGCGCTGAAGGTGATGCGGGTCTTGCCGCCGCCCGAGGGCCGCATGTCGACCATTTCGCCTTTGCGGGTGGCCATCTTTTCCACCACGGTGCCCGAAAATTCGTCGTCCACGTCGATCAGCACGGTTTCGTAAGGCTCGGTCCGCTTGCCGTGCTCGTCTTCGCCGAAGAGCACGCGCGGGCGGCTGATGCCCAGCTCGAAACCTTCGCGGCGCATCGTTTCGATGAGCACGCCCAGCTGCAATTCGCCGCGCCCGGCCACTTCGAAGCTATCCTTGTCGGCGCTTTCGGTAACCTTGATCGCCACGTTCGATTCGGCCTCGCGCGCCAGGCGGTCGCGGATCATGCGGCTGGTCACTTTGGTGCCCTCGCGGCCCGCCATCGGCGAATCGTTCACCGCAAAACGCATCGACAGCGTGGGCGGATCGATCGGCTGCGCGTGCAGCGGCTCGGTGACGGAAGGATCGCAGATCGTGTTCGAAACGGTCGCGGTGGTGAGGCCGGCGATCGAAATGATATCGCCCGCCACGGCTTCTTCGGTGGGCACGCGCTCCAGACCGCGGAAGGTCATGATCTTGGAGGCGCGGCCGCTTTCGACGATCTTGCCATCGTTATCGAGCGCATGGATCGCCTGGTTGGTCTTGACCGAGCCAGAGAACACGAGGCCGGTAAGGATGCGGCCGAGGAAGTTGTCGCGATCGAGCAAGGTCACGAGGAACTTGAACGGGCCATCGGGATCGGCCGAAGGCGCGGGCACATGATCGACGATTTTCTGGAACAGCGGGGTCAAGGTGCCTTCGCGCGCCAATGGATCGTCGCTGGCATAGCCATTGCGGCCCGAGGCAAAGAGCACCGGAAATTCAAGCTGCTCGTCGGTGGCGTCGAGCGTGACGAACAGATCGAACACTTCGTCGAGCACTTCCTGTGTGCGCTCGTCCTGCCGGTCGATCTTGTTGACCACCACAATCGGCTTGAGGCCCAATGCCAGCGCCTTGCCGGTGACGAACTTGGTCTGCGGCATCGCGCCTTCGGAGCTGTCAACCAGCAGGATCACGCCGTCGACCATCGACAGGATGCGCTCCACCTCGCCGCCGAAATCGGCGTGGCCCGGGGTGTCGACGATGTTGATGCGGGTGCCTTCCCATTCGACCGAGGTGCACTTGGCCAGAATGGTGATGCCGCGCTCTTTTTCCAGATCGTTGGAATCCATCGCACGCTCTTCGATGCGCTGATTGTCGCGGAAGGTGCCGGATTGGCGGAACAGCTGGTCCACCAGTGTGGTTTTGCCGTGATCGACGTGCGCGATAATCGCGATATTGCGCTGTGCAGAGGACATGAACTGGCTTTCGCGTGAAACGTGGACCCAAGGCGGAATAGGGCGCGCGGATGCGCCGTTTCCGGCCCGGCGCACATTTTGGGATGACACACCGGACTTTTGCGGGCGCATACCTGCAATTGTGCGTTGCGGCAAGGTCTGTCCCCGCTTGCCGTTGTGGGTGATTGGCACAAGGGCGATAAAATGGGCGTTGCGGGGCCTTGGCGCATTCCGTAGACTGCGCAGCGGGCTAAAGGGAAGCACGGCGCGCGCGATGACAGCAAGAGCGATCATCAGAAAGGCGCAGATCGGGCGGGCGCTGATCCGCGCCGCGCTGCTTTGCGCGCTGGCCGCGCCGGGATGCAGCTGGGCGCGCGAGGATGTTCGCGCCGATTCCCCCTTCGCGGGTGGGGATGGCGCAGCTGCCGCCCATGCATGGGAGCAGGATCCGCTCGGCCGGGCCCTGCCGCTGCCAACGCTGGCTACGCTGCCAACGCTTATCCCGGTGCTATCGCTGCCCGCCCTGCCCAGCGGCGCGGCGCCGATCAGCGCGCAGGTCCGGCAGGCACGCTGGACCGCGCATGTGGCTTTCGAGCTCAATCCCGAGGTCGATCTCTATGCCGCGTTTGCCACCGGTTATAAGGCCAGCGCGGTCAATCTTTCGCGCGGCAGCCGCCCGTTCGGGGTCGATCAGGCGTTTTTCGAAGCGGCGAGTCTGGCGGGCAGCAACCAGAGCTACAGCGCGCGCTTTGTCCGGCCCGAAGATACCAAAGTCTATGAAATCGGCCTTCGGGCCAATTGGGGCAGGGCCAATTTCAATCTCGCGCTGTTCCAGCAATCGATCACGGGCTCGCAATCCAGCCTGCTGGTCGGCAGCGCCTTCGTGCTCGCACAGGCGGGCCGAGAGACGGTGCGCGGGGCCGAGATTGAGGCCAGCCTGCGCCCGGCGCGGGGCTGGCTGGTGAGCACCGCGGTCACGTATCTCGATGCCCGCTACGATAGCTATGCCATTTCGGCGGCGGGCAATCTTTCGGGCATGCGTCCGGCGGGCATTCCGGCGCTGTCCGCCACGGTCGGCGCCGCGCGCGAATGGCCGCTGGCGGGCGGGGGCCGGCTGATCCTGCGCGGCAATTTCCACTACGAATCGCCCACCCAGATCCAGCAGGCACTGCCCGGCGTTTCGGGTTCGCAGCCCTCATTCGGTCTCGCTTCGCAGGCTCTGGCCGCGCAGGACTTCGCCCCGGGCGCGCTGGTCAACCTGCTGGTCACCAGCGCGCGCGGCGCGGCGGTGATGGCCCCGCCTGCGGCCAATGCCGCGCCGTTCAGGGCGAGTGTCAGGGAAGTGGGGGCCTCGCTCACCTGGGCCGTCCGCAGCGGCGCGGAATTCACTCTGTGGGGCCGCAATATCGCGAACGACCGCTATCGCGTGACCCTGCTCGATGCGGCGGGGCAGCCCGCCACGGCGTGGGGCTATGCCAACCAGCCGCGCGCCTTTGGCGCCACGATGCGCCTGCGGTACTAACGCAGGCCGCGCCTTTTCCTTGCAGGCGCGCGGCTTTCGTGTCTCACTGCGGGGGCCGGTTTGATGCGTCGGCGCAGAGCTTGGGAACGATAGCGATGGAATGGATGTTCATGCCGTATCGGCGCTATGCCGATTTCAGCGGGCGATCCTGCCGCCGCGAATACTGGATGTATTCGCTGTTTCTGCTGGCGGTCTATGTGCTGCTGGCCGCTGCTGCGGCGGCGGTGGTCATGGGGGTCGGCATTTTCAGCATGATCAACATGGAGGAGATCATGCTGGCGCTGGTCCATCAGCCGTTGCTGTGGCTGATCGTCGGGCTGGCGGGGCTGTTTTCGCTGGTGAACTTCATCCCCTCGATCGCGATCGTGGTCCGCCGCTTGCACGACATGAATGTCTCGGGCTGGTGGTATCTGGGCTATGCGCTGGTCTCGACGGTGCCTTATCTGCAAGGGATCGCGTTTATCGCGTTCCTGCTGTTCCTGTGCCTGCGCGGCACAGCCGGGCCAAACCGCTTCGGCCCCGATCCGCTGGATCGCACTGGCGCGCAGGTCTTTGCCTGAACCCATCCCCGAGCTTGTGAAAGGACACTTATGTTGAACTGGATGCTGCTCCCTTATCGCCGCTACGCCGAATTCGAAGGCCGTTCGCGGCGGCGCGAATATTGGTCGTTCGTCTTGTTCTATGTGCTCGTGTTCATGGTGCTCAATCTGCTGTTTGGCACCAACGACTGGGCCCGCACCCCCACCGGCTTTGGCTATGGCAGCCGCCTCGTTGGCGGCGGCGGCTTTGTCGGCGGGCTGTTTGCGCTGGGCAGCTTCGTGCCCGCGCTCGCGCTCGGCGTGCGGCGTCTGCACGATCAGGACCGCAGCGGCTGGCTGCTGCTGCTCGGCATCATTCCCTTGCTTGGCGGGTTTGCGCTGCTGGTGCTGATGTGCCTCAGCGGCACGAACGGCAGCAACCGCTATGGCCCAGATCCCAAACAGCCGGGCGATGCGAGCGTGTTTTCCTGACAATGCGGTGATCGCTGCGCCTTGGCCTTGCCCAACCGCGCGCTTTGTGGCTCTCTAGCGGTGTCTGGGCCGCCGCTTGGGGCGACCATGGGCGGATATGCCAAGACCGGTTTGGGGGCAGCGCAATGCAGTGGATGTTGATGCCGTATCGGCGCTATGCCGATTTCGAAGGTCGTTCGCGCCGGCTTGAGTATTGGATGTTCACGCTGTTCTCGTTTCTGGTGGCCATGGTTGCGCTGGCGGTGATGGTGGCAGGCGGCATTAATTTCGGCTCGCCCGAAGCGGGCATGCCGGGGCCGCTGTTCTATGTCGGGTTGCTGTTTCTGGTGGTCTGGGGCCTTGGCAGCATCATTCCCTCGATCGCGCTCCAAGTGCGCCGCTTCCACGATCAGGACCGGTCGGGCTGGCTGTGCCTGTTTGGCTTCATCCCCTATGTTGGCGGGCTGATCGTGCTCGTGTTCATGTGCCTGCCGGGTACAAGCGGATCAAACCGCCATGGCCCCGATCCCAAACAGCCGGGCGATGCGAGCGTGTTTTCCTGAAGGCCAAACAACGAACGATCAAACGGGCACCTCGTCACCCTGAACTTGTTTCAGGGTCCATCGTGCCGCAAGGGAAGTGCTTTCAGGTGAAGGCAGCCATTGGCGCGAAAAGCCTATAGCTTCAGGGCCCCGTGCGCGCTGATGGATGGACCCTGAAACAAGTTCAGGGTGACGACCCGAGGCGAGGTTTGGGTGTTGGCCCGCGCGCTAGAGCTCGCGCAGCGCCGCCGCTGGCCGCGCGCGCAGCACGCCGAGCGAACCGCCGACCGCCAGCACCATCACCAGCGCGGTGCCTGCGCCGAGCACGCCGAGCACCACGCGCCAATCGGGCAGCCAGTCGAACTCGAACAGCTGGACAATGATCAGCCAGCCCGCGCCCATGCCCAGCGCCAGCGCGACCACGCTGAGCAGCGCGCACAGCAGCGCATATTCGGCCACGAGCAGCCCGATCAGCTGGCCCTGGCTGGCCCCCAGCACGCGCAGGATCACGCTGTCATAATGCCGCGCCGCGCGCGCCGCCGCGATGGTGCCCGCCAAGACCGCCAGCCCGCCGAGCACCGCCACGCTGGCCGCCGCCATGATCGCGGTGCCCATCTGCGTCAGTAGCCCGCGCGCCTGCGCCAAGACCGGTCCGATCTCGATCACCGAGCTGGAAGGCAACGCGCGCACCAGCTGGCTCAGGATCTGCCGCCGCACCGATGCGCGCTTCTCGGGAACCGCAAGTTCGACCGTCGCGGCCAGATTGTGCGGCGCATCGGCAATCGCATTGGGGCTGAACACCAGCACATAATTGAAGCCGAACGATTGCCAGTCGATCCGCCGGAACGAGGCGATCCGCGCGCTGCGCTCCACCCCCAGCAGGCTGATCGTCAGCCGGTCGCCCAGCTTCAGCCCGATGGCCTCCGCCAGATCGGCATCGACCGAAACCAGCGGCTCGCCGCTATAGCCGCGCGGCCACCAGCGCCCCTCGGTCAGCACATTGCCCTCGGGCAGCGCATCGGCATAAGTGAGGCCCCGGTCCCCGCGCAGCGCCCAGGCATCGTCGGGGATCGCCTTGAGCGAAGCCACCTGCGTCATCGCGCCGGGCGCGCCGTATGCGATGATCGCGCCGCGCAGCGCGGGCACGGCGCGCACATCGGCCCCCGGCGCGGCGCGGTGGATCAGCGCGGTGAACGCCGCCAATTGCGCCTGCGGCACATCGAGCACGACATAATCGGGCGCACGCGAGGGCACCCGGCGGGCAATATTGGCATCGAGGCTGCTTTGCACCGAGGCCAGCAGCACGAAGGCGGCGAGCGCAAAGCCGAGCGCCACGACCAGCGCGGCGGTCTGCGCGCTGGGCCGGTGCAGATTGGCAAGCGCGAGCCGCAGGATCGTGCTGCGCGGGCGCGGCACCAGCGCCGCCGCGCGGGTCAGCCCCGCGCCAAGGCCCGCCAGCAGCGCAAACAGCGCCGCCGCGCCGCCGAGAAACCCGGCGGCGAGCCAGGGCTGCGCCGATGTGCCCACCGCGAGCGCGGCAATCGCCGCAATCCCCACCGCCGAGGCCAGCAAGGGCGCGCGAAGCCCCGCGCGCAGCGGCGAAACCCGCGCGCGCATCAGCGCCATCGCGGGCACTTCGCGCGCGCGCAGCAGCGGCGGCGCGGCAAAGCTCACCGCGATCAGCGCGCCATAGAGCGCCGCCAGCGCGAGCGCGGGCGCATCGATGACAAAGCCCGGCGCAATCGGCAGCAGCCCCGCCAGCGCCCGCCCGATCAGCGGCGTGACCGCCACCCCGATCAGCAAGCCCAGCGTGATTGCCGCCAAAGTCGCGGCGGCAAGCTGAAGCAGGTAAATCCGCGCAATATCGCCCCCCGTCGCGCCCAGCACTTTCAGGGTGGCAATGCTCTCGCGCCGCGTTTCGAGGTAGGACGAGACGCCGTTGCCGATGCCGATGCCCGCAATCGCCAACGCCGCCAGCGCCACCAGCACAAGGAACTGCCCCATCCGCTCGACAAACCGGTCGAGCCCAGGCGAGGCGCGCTCGCGCGTGCGCACTTCAAACCCGGCGACCGGAAACTTCGCCTTGAACGTGTCGGCCAGCTCGATCGGCGCGGCCGCAGCGGGCAAGGCCACGCGGTATTTCCACCGTGCCATGCTGCCCAGCTGGACCAGGCCCGATTGCATGAGCGCCTCGCGGCTGATGATCACCGTGGGCGCGAGCGCAAAGCCTTCGCCAAAGCGGTCCGGCTCGCCCGCGATCACGCCGCCCACCGTCAGCCGGGCATTGCCGATCTGCATGGCGTCTCCGGGGCGCACGCCCAGCCGGTCGGCCACGCCGGGTGCGATCCATGCCGTATTGCCCTGCGGCGCGGCGGCGCGGCGGCCGCCTTCCAGGGTGAGCGTGCCATAAAGCGGCCACTGGCCATCGACCGCTTTGAGTTCGACCGGCACTGCGGCATCATCATCCCCGATGCGCCGCGCCATCGCCTGCATCCGCGCGCCCACCGAAAGTTTGCCAGCGGCGCGGATCGCGGCGAGCTCTGATGGGCTGGCCTCGCGCCCGCGCAGCGCATATTCGATATCGCCGCCGAGCATGGTCTGCCCGCGCAGCGCCAGTTCGCGGCTGACCGCGCCGGTCAATGTGCCGATGGCGGCCAGCGCAGCGGTGCCCAGCACGAGGCAGGCGACGAGCAGCCGCAGCCCGCGAAACCGCCCATCAAGCCCGCGCCGCGCAATCGTCCAGGCCAACCGCCACTGGTTCACGCCGCGCTGTCAGACACCACGCGCCCGTCCTCCAGCCGCACGATGCGGGCGCAGCGGCGGGCCAGCGCTTCGTCATGCGTGACCAGCAGCAAGGTCGCGCCCATCGCGGCGGCGCGCGCGAACAGCAGATCGGCGACCGCGGTGCCGTTCACATGATCAAGATTGCCGGTCGGCTCGTCGGCAAACAGGATTGCCGGGCGCGGGGCGAGGGCGCGGGCAATCGCCACGCGCTGCTGCTCGCCGCCCGAAAGCTGCGCGGGGAAATGGCGCAAGCGGTGCGCCAGGCCGACCGCGCCAAGCTCTGCCTCGGCGCGCGCCATGGCATCGGGCATGCCCGCCAGTTCGAGCGGGGTCGCCACGTTTTCAAGCGCGGTCATCGTCGGCAGCAAGTGAAACGCCTGAAGCACGATGCCGATGCGCCCGCGCCGCGCGGCGGCCAGGCCATCCTGGCTGAGCGCAGAGAAATCCTCGCCCGCGACCGAGACGCTGCCGCTGCTCGCCTGCTCCAGCCCCGAAAGCACCGCCAGCAGCGAGCTTTTGCCCGAGCCCGAGGGGCCGAGCAGCGCGATGCTCTCGCCCGCCATCACCCGAAGGTCGATCCCGCGCAGCACTTCGACCCGGCCATCGCCTTCGCCAAGCGTGAGGGTGAGTGAGCGGGCGTCAATAATGGGGGGCGGGGTTGTCACACCGTCCAAGTGGCATAGATTGGTTCGCATCTGCAACCTGTCTCGAAAGCTCACCATGCGCCAGCTCGTCGTTCTCTTGGCTTTCGCGCTCGGTGCCTGCTCGGCGCAGCCCGCGCCGCTTGCAAGCGAATCCGCGGCGGCGGCGAGCATCCCCGTCCTCGCCAATGCGCCAGTGATCCTCGCTTTCGGGGATAGCCTCTATGCCGGGTATCAGCTCGATCCCGGCCTCGGCTATCCGCCCCGGCTGGAGGCCGCGCTGAATCAGGCGGGGGTGCCCGCGCGGCTGGTGAATGCGGGGGTTTCGGGCGATACCACCGCGGCGGCGCGGGCGCGGCTGGCCTTCACCCTCGATAACCAGCCGGTCAAGCCTGCGCTGGTCATGGTCGGGCTGGGCGGCAATGATATGCTGCGCGGGCTGGCCGTGGCCGAAACGCGCGCCAATCTCGATGCGATCCTGACCGAGCTTGATCGCCGCCAGATCCCCGCGATGCTCACAGGCATGCTCGCCGCGCCGAATATGGGCGCAGATTATGCCAAAGCTTTCAATGGCATATACCCCGATCTTGCGAAGAAGCATCATGCCGCGCTGGTGCCGTTCTTCCTCTCCGCCGTGATCGGCAGGGATGCGCTGATGCTGGAAGACCGCATCCATCCCAATGCGCAAGGCATCGAAAAGATCGTGGCGGCAACGCAGGCCGAAGTGGCCAAAGCGCTGAAAGCGGCGCAGCGCTAAGCCCGCACCGCCCCGCCATCCGCCACGCGCCAGACGGCCGCCGCCGCCCCGATGCCTTCGAACGGCGCAAGCTCGGTGCCGGTCATCCACACTTGCGCGCCCGAGGCTGCGAGGCGCTCGTAAAGCGCGGCGCGGCGCAGCGGATCGAGGTGCGCGGCAATCTCATCCAGCAGCAGCAGGCGCGGGCGCGGGCCAGCGGTCAGCGCGGCATGCGCCAGCACGATGGCGATCAGCATCGCCTTTTGCTCGCCGGTCGAACAATCGGCGGCGGGCGCGTCCTTGGCCGCCAGCCGCACCGCCAGATCGTCGCGGTGCGGGCCGGTGAGCGTGCGCCCCGCCGCGCGGTCGCGGCGGCGGCCTTGGCGCAGCGCGGCGCGCAGATCGCCGCTCTCGCCGGTATAGCGGAGCGCAGGCCGCGCAAAGGGCGCTTCGGGCAGGTCGGCCAGCGCGGCGGCCAGATCGCGCACCAGTTCGGCGCGCGCGCGCACGATCTCCGCGCCGGTTTCGGCCAGCCCCGCCTCCAGCGCATCGAGCCACGCCGGATCGGGCTCCTGCGCCTCGCCGAGCAGCCGGTTGCGCTCGCGCAGCGCGGTTTCATAGCGGACGGATTGGCGCGCATGGCCCGGTTCGCGCGCCATGACCAGCCGGTCCAGAAACCGTCGCCGCGCGCCCGCGCTCTCGCTGAACAAGCGGTCCATCGCCGGGGTCAGCCAAGTCACCGAAAGCCACTCGCTCAGCCGCGTGGCCGGCCCTTCCGCGCCATTGATGCGCACCGCGCGGCGGCCGGGCGCGGCGGGCGTGGTCATCGTGCCCAGCGTGATCTCGCCGCCTTCCATCTCCGCGGCCACGGCAAAGCTGCCATCGCCGCCATGCGCCGCCATTTCCGCAATGCCCGCGCGGCGCAGCCCGCGCCCCGGCGCGAGCAGCGAGATCGCCTCCAGCACATTGGTCTTCCCCGCGCCGTTCTCGCCCACCAGCACATTGAACGCGGCCATGCCCTCCAGCCGGGTGGCGGCATGGTTGCGAAATGTGCGCAAGGTCAGGCGGGTGAGGGGCATGGGAGGGGGCGTTAGAAGGTTTCGCAGGCAAGGGCAAAGTTGACCGCTCCGTAAGCGCGGTTAGTGTCGAAGTATCACCCCATAAGGCATGCCCATGCTCTATCGCACCGTCATTGCGGGTTCTGCTGCGCTTCTGGCGATCTACGGCCCGCACGCGCCGCTTACCGCTGCAGGGGCACCGTCACAGCAAGAGGCCAGACCCGCGATGAATCCGCCAGCCATAAATCCGGTCGTTCATTTTGAAATCCCGGTTGCCGACATGGACCGGGCGATCAAATTTTATGAGAATGTTTTCGGCTTCAAACTGACGCGCCAAGAGGTCGATGGCTATGCCATGGCGTTCTTCCCGCGCGCCGATGGCAAGCCGGGGGCGAGCGGCGCGCTGGCCAAGGGCGATGTCTATGTGCCTTCGAAGGAAGGGGCCATCCTCTACTTCGATGTGCCGCGCATCGATCCGGTGCTGGAG
Source organism: Novosphingobium sp. Chol11 (assembly GCF_945870625.1). Lineage (GTDB taxonomy): Bacteria > Pseudomonadota > Alphaproteobacteria > Sphingomonadales > Sphingomonadaceae > Novosphingobium. The sequence continues at coordinate 10,403 of NZ_CAMBTS010000031.1, forward strand.
CGCGCGACAGCCCAAGGCGGCAAAGTCCTCTATCCCAAGAAGGACATCGGCGAAGCAGGGTTCGTGGCCGAGATCGAAGACAGCGAAGGCAATCGCATCGCGCTCAGCGCGCCTGCGGATTAGGCACCTTCCGCCCGCTCCAGCAGGCCGTGCTTGCGCAGGCAATGCCGTAGCTGGTCATATGAAAGCCCCAGCGCTTTGGCGGTCTGGCGTTGGTTGTAGCGGTTGCGGCCCAAGTGGTGCTCGATGATCGCGCGCTCGTGGCCGTCGACCGCGCTGCGCAGGTCGCTCACCTCGTCAAAATTGCCGAGCGGCGAGGGCGCTGCGCGCTCTGCCGGGCGGTCGGTCGGTGCCTCGGCCTGCGCGCTTGGTTTCCATGGGCTGTCGAACGGATCGAACTGGATGTGCGCGATCGGCCTCGCCGGGTCGTCCCAGCGATAGACCGCACGCTCGGCGGTGTTGCGCAGTTCGCGCACATTGCCCGGCCAGCTGTGCTCCTCCAGTTGGCGCGCCACATGCGGGGCAAAGCCGGGCCAGGTGTGCCAATCGAGCTCGGCGGCCATGCGCCGTCCGAAATGGTCGGCCAGCACCGCGATATCGCCCTCGCGCACGCGCAGCGGGGGCAGGGTGATCACCTCGAAACTCAGCCGGTCGAGCAGATCGGGGCGAAACCGGCCGCGCGCTGCCATCGCGGGCAGATCCTCGTTGGTCGCCGCGACGATCCGCACATCGACCCGGATCGGCTTGCTCGATCCGATCCGCGTGACCTCGCCATATTCGACCGCGCGCAGCAGCCGCTCCTGCGCGCCCATCGAAAGCGTGCCCAGCTCATCGAGAAACAGCGTGCCCTTGTCGGCCTCCTCGAAACGCCCGGTGCGCGCCCGCGTCGCGCCGGTGAACGCGCCCGCCTCGTGGCCAAAAAGTTCGGCCTCGATCAGCGTTTCGGGCAGCGCGGCGCAGTTCATCGTCACCAGCGGCTCTTGCCAGCGGTGCGAGAGGCGGTGGAGGCGTTCGGCGATCAGCTCCTTGCCGGTGCCGCGCTCGCCCACCACCAGCACCGGGCGGCGCATCGGCGCGGCGCGGCTGGCGCGCTCCACCGCATCGAGAAATGCGCCCGATTGGCCGATGAACTGCGCTTCCCGGTCCATTGTGAAACCCCCCGTTGGTATCCCGCCCCAATCAATAGCAGAATTTCCCAAGTCTGCGCAATATCTGCTATATCGCCGGGCGGGGCAGGCGCAGTTTTTGCCGGATTTCCGCGCCTGCGCCAAATTGGCACGGCCTATGCAGTGCTTGGTGCAACACCCCATTACGGAGAAACTCGATGTACACCGCCCGCTTCTTTTCCACCACGCTGGGCCGCGCCGCGCTGATCAGCATCGCCGCCATGGCCGCGCTCAATGTCGCCGTGCTCACCCAGCAGCTTGGCCCCGCGCCGCAAGCCGCAGCTTACACGGCCGTCGCTGCGAGCGAAGCGGCCTGATGGCCGATCGCACCCCTTCTGGCTCTCCGCGCGTTCCCCGCACGGACCGGACCAAGGGGCAATCGCTTTCCCGGTTCGACGCACATCTTGAAGCCTTGCGCGCCGCGCCGCCTTCCTCGCCTTCCACTGGAGCACACCTGATGGGCATATTCTCGCGCACCCGCGATATCATCGCCGCCAATTTCAACGACTTGCTGGATAAAGCCGATGATCCGGCGAAGATGATCCGGATGATCATCATGGAAATGGAGGAGACCCTCGTCGAAGTGCGTGCCTCTGCCGCGCGGACCATCGCCGATCAAAAGGAAATGGCGCGCCATGTGGCAAAGCTTGATCGGCTCGCTGCCGATTGGGCGGAGAAGGCAGAGCTTGCCTTGTCGAAAGACCGCGAGGATCTGGCGCGCGGCGCGCTCATCGAAAAGAAGAAGGCCGCCGATATGCGCGATCAGCTGCGCAGCGAAATCGTCGTGCTCGACGATTCGATGCGCGCGTATGAGGCCGATATCGAAAAGCTGCAGACGCGCCTGCGCGAAGCGCGCAGCCGCCAGACCGCGATTGCCGCCCGGCTCGAAAGCGCGGAAAACCGCGTCCGCCTGCGCACGCTGATGACCAGCGAGCGGGTCGACGAGGCGCTCGCCCGGTTCGACCAGCTCGAGCGGCGGGTCGATTATGCCGAAGGCCGCGCCGATGCGCTCAGCCTGAATGAAGGCACCGCGCCGAACCTGGCCGACGAGATCGCCGCGCTGGCGGGCAAGGATGCGATCGACGACGAGCTTGAAGCGATGAAGCGCGCCCGCGCCGATGATCCGTTGAAGAAGGAAGGCTGAGCCATGGAAGAAGGCATCCTTGTTCTCATTCCGATCACCGCCATTCTCGGCATCTTCGTCGGGCTGCCGTGGATCGTGCTGCACTACATCACCCGCTGGAAAACCGCGTCCTCGCTGACCACTGGCGACGAGGCGCTGCTCGATGAGCTGTACCAGCTCGCCCGGCGGCTGGAGGCGCGGATGGACACCGTCGAGCGCCTGGTGGTGGCCGATCATCCGCAATTCCAGCCGGCCCGGATGACATCGAATCTGGCCGACGAGAAAGACAAACTGCGCGAGCTTGACCGCATGCTCGCCGCCAAGGGGGAACAATCGCAATGACCAGCATCCGCACCCGTTTTTACCGCGACAAGGTCAATGGCAAATTCATGGGCGTTTGCGCCGGAATCGCGGATTACACTGGCATTGATGTGCTGTGGATCAGGCTTACGGCGGTGGTTCTGGTGTTTTCCACCGGCATTGCCATCCCGGCCTATTTCGCCATCGGCTTTCTGGCCGAGCGAAAGCCGCCCGCGCTCTATGCCGATGCGCAAGAGGCGCGCTTCTGGCAGGGTGTGCGCCAGTCGCCAGCGCGCACGGCGCGCGAAGTGCGCGCCAGCTTCCGCGACATCGACCGCCGCCTTGCTGAAGTGGAAAGCTTCTATGTGTCGAGCAATCCGCGCCTTTCGGCCGAGATCGAAAGCCTGCGCTAAGCGCGGCTGCGCGCTCTGAAAAGGGAAGATACCAATGGATAATGGCACTTTGGCGCTGCTCATCCCGGTTCTGGCGCTGATCATCCCGATCATCGCGATCTGGACGACCCACCAGCGCAAGATCGAGGAAATCCGCGCCAAGACCCTCTCGCAAAGCGCCGCACAGACGGCCGCGCGCAGCCAGGCACTGGAGGAGCGGGTCCGCATTCTTGAGGCGATCGTGACGGACAAGGGCTATGATGTCGCGGCGCAGATCGAGGCTTTGCGCACGGTGCCCGGCCTTGAGGCGGGAAGCCGCAAGCAATGAGTTTCTGGACCGCCGTTGTCGCCATTGTTGCGATCATCGCCTTTGCCAACATGCGCATGGCGCGCCATCGCCACCGCGATGAGGCGCAGGCCCAGCGCGAGGCCGATCCGGCCTATGCCGCCGCGCTCGAACGCGAACTGGCCGCCTTGCGCAAGCGGCTCGAAGTGCTCGAACGCATCGCCACCGAAGACCGCACCACGCGCAATCTTGCCAATGAGATCGAGCAATTGCGCGATCAGTGAAGCCGCACTTTGAAGGGAGTTTAGGCCCATGTCCTTCGAAACCATCCTGATCGTTGCCAGTGCCGCGCTGCTCGGCCTGCTGATCCTCTCGCAAGCGGTCTTGCGCGCGTGGCACGGCTGGCTGGAATTGAAGCGCCTCGAACTCGACCGCGCCCGCCCCGGCGGCGATGCTTCCGCCGCCAGCCGCATCGATCTGGCCGATCTGCGCGAACGCCTGCGCAATCTGGAGGCGATCGCGGCGGGCGTCGATTTGTAGGGGCGCAGATAATCCTCTTGCCTCCCAATTTCGTTACCCTGAACTTGTTTCAGGGTCCATGTTTCGTTCCGCACCGATGCCGGAAGGTACGCGCTTTCGCTGCGACCAAGTTCCTGTCCGGCCACCACCGCCTTTCGCTGAGCGATGGACCCTGAAACAAGTTCAGGGTGACGAGGAAGGGGCGGAAGCACTGGCGCAACCGGTACGCTGCCCCCGCTGCCTATTGAGGCGGCGCGCGCCTGTGCTAAGGCCGCCCTATGCCCATTCTTGACGACATTCTCGAAGAATACACCTTCCTCGATGGCGATGAACGCTACCGCCTGCTGATCGAGCTTGGCCGCGCGCTCGAACCGATGCCCGATGCGCTGAAAACCGAGGCAACGATGGTGCGCGGCTGTTCGGCCAGCATGTGGGTCTATCCCACCCCCGGCACCGAGGGGCAGCTGCACTTTCTGGCCGATAGCAACGCCGCGATCACCAAGGGCATCGTCGCGCTGGTGCTGAGCGCGGTGCAGGACCGCGCGGCAGGCGAAGTGGCCGCGATGGACATTGCCGCCGCGCTCGCGCCGTTCGACCTCAAGAACCAGCTTTCGAGCAACCGCACCCAGGGCGTGCCCAATATGATCGCGCTGGTGCGCGAACATGCGGCGCGCATCGCGGCGGCGGGATAGGGGCATGCGCCGCACGCTCTGGACCGGGGCGGGGCTGGTGTTTGTCGGCATCGGCGCGGTCGGCGCGGTGTTGCCGCTGCTGCCCACGGTGCCGTTCCTGCTGCTGGCGCTGTTCTGCTTTGCGCGCGGCAATCCGGTATGGGAGGCGCGGCTGCTGGCGCATCCCAAATGGGGCCCGATGCTGATCGACTGGCGCACCCGCCGCGCCATCCCGCGCCGCGCCAAATGGGCGGCGCTGGGCACCATGGCGCTCAGCGTGGTGATCACCCAGATCGCGGCCGGCTGGCCATGGGTGCTGATCCCGCTGGCGGTCATGGCGCTGAGCGGCACATGGATATGGTCACGCGCGGAGTGACGGGCAAACCCGCCGGCTTCCGAACCTTCTTCGTCACCCTGAACTTGTTTCAGGGTCCATCCATCAACGCGGACGAAGGCTTGAAATTCTAGGGCTTTTGTGCCGATGGGGCCCTTAACCGGCGAACACTGACCTCGCCCCGCGATGGACCCTGAAACAAGTTCAGGGTGACGAAATTCTTCAGCATTACCGGTATCCCCATCCCGACCCAGGGGAGGCGCAAGGGTGACCTAAGCCTCGATCGCCTCGCGCAGCACGGCAATGCCCTGCTCGCGCTGCGCCTTCAATTCGCGCTTGAGCACTGCGGGATCGCGCGGAAAAATGAAGCCGAAGCTCACCCCGCCTTCCTTGCCGATGGTCGCGTGGTGCAGCTTGTGCGCCTGCACCAGCCGCTTGGCATAGCCACGCTTGGGCACCCAACGAAACCAGCGCTGGTGGACGATGCCATCGTGCACCAGCGTGTAGATCACCCCATAGAGCATGATCCCGATGCCGATGAAGTTGGCCTCCCACCATGCCGCCTCGCCCAGCACCAGCGGGCTGCCCACGGCAAACATGCTCATCGACATGATCGCGCCGACCACGCCGTAAAGGTCGTTCTTTTCCAGTACATTGTCGTGCGGTTCATGATGGTCGCGGTGCCACGCCCAGCCAAAGCCGTGCATCACATACTTGTGGCTCGACCACGCGATCACTTCCATGCCGAGCACCGAGGCGATCACGATGGCAATGGCGGTCAGGACGGTCAGCGCAGTCATCGAGATCCTCACATCGCGCCGCGCCTCGCCGCGCGGAGCCTCTGCTTACTATGATATAGTAGCGCAATCGTTCAAGCGCACACACCCTTTCGGGCTTGAATTGCGCGCAGGTGCGGCTTAGTCCGCCGCTTATGGCCCAAACACCGCGCACGCTCTATCAAAAAATCTGGGATGCCCATGTCGTCGAAGATCGCGGCGATGGCACCAGCCTCATCTATATCGACCGCCATCTGGTCCACGAAGTGACCAGCCCGCAGGCATTCGAAGCGTTGCGGTTGGCCGGGCGCAAGGTGCGCCGCCCCGATCTCACGCTCGCGGTGCCCGATCACAACCTGCCCACCACCGCGCGGCGCGACGCCGCCGGAAAGCGCATTCCCATTGCCGACGCGCAAAGCGCGGCGCAGCTTGAGGCGCTGGAGGCCAATGCCCCCGCCTTTGGCATCCGCTATATCGGCGATGCCGATGCGGCGCAGGGCATCGTCCATGTCGTCGGTCCGGAGCAGGGCTTCTCGCTGCCGGGCGCGACCATCGTTTGCGGCGATAGCCATACCGCCTGCCATGGCGGGCTGGGCGCGCTGGCGTTCGGCATCGGCACCAGCGAGGTCGAGCATGTGCTGGCCACGCAAACCCTGATGCTGCAGCGCTCCAAATCGATGGAAGTGCGCATCGAGGGCAGCCTGCCGCCGGGCGTTTCGGCCAAAGACCTTGTGCTCCACATCACCGGCGCGGTCGGCGCGGCGGGCGGCACCGGCCATGTCATCGAATATACCGGGCAAGCGATCCGCGATCTGTCGATCGAGGGGCGGCTCACCGTGTCGAACATGGCCATCGAGCACGGCGCGCGCGCCGGCCTGATCGCGCCCGATGACAAGACCATCGCTTACGTCAAAGGCCGCCCCTATGCGCCCACCGGCGAGGCGTGGGACAAGGCGGTGGACTGGTGGCGCAGCCTCGCCACCGATCCGGGCGCGACGTATGACAAGGTCGTGGTGATCAACGCCGCCGATATCGCCCCCTCGGTGACATGGGGCACCAGCCCCGAAGACGTGCTGCCGATCACCGGCATCGTCCCCGCGCCTGAAAGCTTTGCCGACCCTTCCAAGCAGGACGCCGCGCGCGCCAGTCTCGATTACATGGGGCTGGAGCCGGGCCAGCGGCTTGACGAGGTCATAATCCAGAACGTGTTCATCGGTTCTTGCACCAACAGCCGGATCGAAGACTTGCGCGCCGCCGCCGAGGTGCTGCGCGGGCGGACCAAGGCTCCGGGCGTCAAATGGGCGATCGTCGTGCCCGGCTCGGGCCTTGTCAAAGCGCAGGCCGAGGCCGAAGGGCTCGATCAGGTGTTCCTCGACGCCGGCCTTGAATGGCGCGAGCCGGGCTGTTCGGCGTGTCTGGGCATGAACCCCGACAAAGTCCCCGCCGGCGAACGCTGCGCTTCCACCTCGAACCGCAACTTCGCCGGCCGCCAAGGCCCCGGCGCGCGCACCCACCTCGTCAGCCCCGCGATGGCGGCAGCAGCGGCGGTGACCGGGCGGCTGACGGATGTGCGCGAACTAGCCTGATACCGCCCCGGCGCAGGCCGGGGCCCCAGTCCGGCCAAGCACCACCCCCGCTCCAACCGCCTGAGGTCCCGGCCTCCGCCGGGACGCAGGCCTTTGCAACGCCGCAATTGTCGCTAAGACTGGCGCTCCGTCGGCCGCAAGGAGCACGAACATGGCGATCATCAAGGGCGTGCGCGGGCCGGAGCGGGTCTATACCGCCGTGTTCTGGCTGGTTTCGGTGGTCTTTGCCGGGTTCATCATCGGGCTTGGCAATCTGGTCATCGGCGATCTGCCGCTGGTCGATGCCCAAGTGCTCTCCGCGCCCGCGCCCGAAAACCCTGCGCTGGCCACCATGCGCCGCCAGCTCGCCGCCAACAATGGCGACATCGGCAAGCTCGATCTGCGGCTGGAACTGGCTCAGCTTCAGCTAACGCAGGCGCAGCGCGCGTCGGCCAATGGCACCGACACTTTCCGCGCCTGGATCGCCGCGCGCGATGCCACCACCAATCCGCAGCAGGACCCTGAGGTCTTATCGCGCACCCGCCAGCTCGAAGCGCTCAAAGCCAACGAAGCGGCGCTCGAAGGGGCCATCGCCGAGCTTGAAAACCAGCGCCTGCCGCTCGGCCAGAGGGCCGCCGACATCGCGGCGCAATTGAGCAAGCTTGAGTCCGACGCCGCGCCCGCGCAGGAACGCGCGCGTTTCTGGCAGGAACTGCGCGTGTTCGGCCTGCGTCTTGCGCTCACCCTGCCGATGCTGGTGGCGGCCGTCTGGCTGGTCGCCCGCCAGCGCAGCAGCGACTACTGGCCGCTGATGCGCGGGTTCGTGCTCGCCGCCGTGTTCGTGTTCTTCGTCGAACTGGTGCCCTATCTGCCCAGCTATGGCGGCTATGTCCGCTACGGCGTGGGCATCATCCTGACCTTCGCCGCCGGGCAGTTCCTCATCCGCAACATGCGCAGTTATCTCGCCGGGCGGCAGGCGGCCGAGCAGGAGCAGGAGCAGGAGCGCCGCCGCCGTGTCGGCCATGACGAGGCGTTCAAGAAAATGGCCGCCAAGACCTGCCCCGGCTGCGACCGACCGATCGCCACCACCGGCGAGGCCGAAACCAATTTCTGCGTCCATTGCGGGATGACGCTGTTCGATCATTGCCGAGCCTGCAACACCCGCAAGATGGCGTTTTTCCGCTATTGCATGGCCTGCGGCGTGCCGACCGAAGATACCCGGTCCACGGAGCAGGCCGCGCCGTCCCCCGCTTGATCCCTGAAATTCTTCCCGCAGGAATCTTCGCTTCCCCATTGCATTCGGCAAAGCAACGGCCAATCTTGCTTCAAGAAAAGAGGAGCCTGGCGTGAGCAAGAAACCGGAGACCCCCCCGAGCGACTGGACCAGTGCCGCTGCCATTGCGGGCGCCGCAATCGGTTCGGCGGCGCTTGCGGCCGCGTTGCTCTATTCCTCGCGGCGCAAAGAGCGCGCCGAAAAGGCTGCCAAGAGCAAGCCGCCGGCCGAGCCCTTCGAAACCGATTGAGCGCCATCTTGCGCAAGGCGTGCCGCTGCGGCTAAGGCACCGCGATGGAACCTGTGACGACAATCGACGGCCGCGCCATCCCGTTTGGCCGCAAGAACATCGATACCGATGCGATCATCCCGGCCAAATGGCTCAAGACGATCAGCCGCGAAGGATTGGGGCAGGGGGCGTTCGAGGCCTTGCGCGCCGATCCTGACAACATTTTCGATTCGCCCACCTTAAAAGGCGCGCCGGTGCTGATCGCGGGCGATAACTTCGGCTGCGGCTCCAGCCGTGAACATGCCGCCTGGGCGCTGCTCGATCTGGGCATCAAGGCGGTCCTTGCGCCATCGTTTTCCGATATCTTTTCGGGCAACGCGTTCAAGAACGGCATCCTCACCGTGGTCCTCCCGCAAGAGGCGATCGACCGGCTGATGGAAGTGGCGCAAACCGATCCGGTGCATATCGACCTCGACGCGCAGACTGTGACCACCCCGTTTCAGGATCGCTATACGTTCGAGATCGACCCTTTCCGCAAAAGCTGCCTGATGGGCGGGCTCGATGAAGTGGGCCTGACGATGGCGCGCGGCGACGCCATCGCGCGCTTCGAACAAACCGCCCGCGACGAGCGCCCGTTTCTGGCGCAAGGCACCGGCGTCCCCGCCTGAACCACCTGCGCTCCGGCGAAGGCCGGAGCTCCAGCCTGTCCAAGCACCAAACCGCCTGAGGTCCCGGCCTCCGCCGCGACGCGCAGAGGCGCAATCGCCGAAAAACGCTTCCCAAGCCTGCGAAAACTTGCTTCCAAGGCCGCCATAAACAACCGGGAGAATTTGCCATGAAGGCCTTGCAATCGCACGCAGCAGGCGGCCCTGAAACTTTGACCCTCGATGATGTGCCCGATCCCGTCGCCGGGCCGGGGCAGGTCGTGATCAAGATTAAGGCCTGCGCGATCAATTTTCCCGACACGCTGATGATCCGCGACATGTACCAGTTCAAGCCCGCGCGCCCGTTTGCGCCGGGCGGCGAGATCGCGGGCGTGATCGAAAGCGTGGGCGAGGGCGTCACCGGGTGGAGCGTGGGCGACGGGGTGATCGCGGGCACCGGCAATGGCGGGCTGGCCGAAAAGATCGCGCTCGATGCGGGGCGGCTGTTTGCGCTGCCGGAAGGCGTCGATTTCGAAACCGGCGCGTCGCTGCTGATGACCTATGGCACCACTATCCACGGACTGCTTGATCGCGGACACCTCAAAGCGGGTGAAACGCTGCTGGTGCTCGGCGCGGCGGGCGGCGTGGGCATTGCCGGGATCGAATTGGGCAAAGCCTTCGGCGCGCGCGTGATCGCCGCCGTTTCGAGCGAGGACAAGGCCGCCATCGCGCGCGAGGCCGGCGCGGACGACTTGGTGATCTATCCGCGCGCACCGTTTGACAAGGACCAGAGCAAGGCGCTGGCCGAAGCGTTCAAGGCCGCCTGCGGGCCGGGCGGGGCGAACGTGGTCTACGATGTCGTGGGCGGCGATTATTCCGAGCCTGCGCTGCGCGCCATCGCGTGGGAGGGCCGCTTCCTCGTGGTCGGCTTCCCGGCTGGCATCGCGCGGATGCCGCTCAATCTCACGCTGCTCAAATCCTGCGACATTTGCGGCGTGTTCTGGGGCGCATTCACCGCGCGCGAGCCGGAGCGCAACGCGGCGCAAGTGGCCGAACTGTTCGCGCTGCTCAAAGCCGGCAAGATCCGCCCGCGCATCTCGGCGCGCTATCCGCTGGCGGGCGGGGCCGATGCCATCGCGCTGCTGGCCGACCGCAAAGCCACCGGCAAAGTCGTGGTGACGATGGAGTGAGGTGCGGCGCGGGTCAGCGCCAGACCTTACCCCTTACCCCTTCACCCGCACCCAATCCTTGCCGCGGCACAGCGGCCAGACGATGCAGCCGCGCACGTCCATCCGGGTGGGTGATCGCGGCGTCATGGTCACATCATACGTGTTGCCGTCGTCGGGATTGTAGATCCGGCCTTTCCACGCGCGGCCGACAGGGCGCAGATTGCGGAACAGGGTCATGCCAATCAGCGAGCGCCCGCGCAGCGCCGGGTCCTTGTTGAGCGAATCCAGCGGATCGCCGCTTTCGCCGCCCAGCACTTTGCCGCAGATGCCTTTGCCGCATGGGGTAATCTCGATCAGCCCGCCGCGATCGGGCGTGCGCCAGAGGCCGGTGATGTCGCTCTTGGCGGCAAACGCGGGCGCTGCGGTGAGCATCGCTCCTGCGGCCCAGACCAGACCTCTGTTCATGTTCTCTCCCTTATTGTGCAGACGCGAATAGGGACCCCTTGTGGCCAAAACGTGGCGGCCGCGCCATCATGCCGCGTTAAGGCGCGGGCTCGCTCGGCGGTGCATAAGATGGGATCGCCAACTTCCAGCGGATGGCCGCGCCGCGCAGGCCAAAGCCGGTGAACGCCGCCACCGGCCAAACCAGCACATTGGGCAGGCCCAGCGCGGTGCCTCCGGCGCACAGCGCGGCGGCAAGCGCGGCGGCGGTGACATAGATCTCGGGCCGCATGACGATGGAGGGCCTGGCCGCCAGCACATCGCGGATCACCCCGCCGACGCAGCCGGTGATCACCCCCATCAGCATCGCGGGCACCGGCGCAACGCCATAAGCCAGCGCTTTGGCGGTGCCGAGCACGGCATAAGCGCCAAGCCCCGCCGCATCCGCCCAATCGAGCAGCGCACCTTCCCACCAGCGGCGCGGGGTGAACCACACCAGCAGCGCCGCGCTCAGGCAGACCGGCGCAACCCATTGATCGCGCACCCAGAATACCGGCGCACCGATCAGCAGATCGCGCACCGATCCGCCGCCCACGCCGGTGATCAGCGCGAAAAACGCCATGGTCACGAATGTTTGGCGCAATTGCGCGGCCAGCAGTGCACCGCTGATTGCGCAGACCGCGATGCCCGCCAGATCGGCCGCGCCAAAGATCGCGACGAGATCGGCTGGCGGCAGGATCGCGAGCTGCGATGCGGGAAGGAGCGGGAGCGCCATGCCGGCGGTTCCTAAACCCTCAGCTGCTGATCGCAAAGGCTGGTCTGCAAAGGCTCAAAATACCGCGATCTTAGGTTCATCGTAACTATGCCCGTTTATGCCCGGCCAGTGGATTCGATACGTCGGGTGAGCCGCCCATGGCTGTGAAGAACTTGCTCAAAGGCTGGAGCGCAGCGCGCGCACCAGATGGGCCAAAAGCTGCGCCCGCCGCAGACGATGCCGCGCGCCGCCTTGCCCTGTTCGAAGATATCGAGCGCGCCAGCACCGGCTGGTTCTGGGCGACCGACCGCGAGGGCCACCTCAGCTATATCTCGCCCGGCGCGGCGCAGCGTTTCGGCATCGATGTGGCCGCGCTGCTGGGCAAGCCGGTCGCGGCGCTGTTTGAAACCGATCCCGATGATCAGGCCGAGCGCTCGGGCCGCCCGTTGCAGTTTATCCTCGGCGCGCATGCGCGGCTTGCCGATGTCACTGTGCGGCTGATACCCGCGCTGGCGGGCGAGGGCGCGCCGCCAGCGTGGTGGGCGCTCAGCGGGCAGGCGCGGCTCGATGCGGCCGGTGCATTTTCCGGTTATCGCGGCAGCGCGCGCGACATCACCACCGAATACGAGCGGCAAACGCAGGATTCGCGCGCTGCCGAATACGATTCACTCACCGGCCTCGCCAATCGCCATCGTATTGTCCGCCGGCTTGATCAGGTGCTCGCCGCCTACCGGCAAACGGGCCAGCCTTGCGCGCTGGTCCTGCTCGATCTCGATCGGTTCAAGGCGGTCAACGATACGCTGGGCCATCAGGCGGGCGACGAGCTTTTGCGCCAGGTCGGGGCGCGGCTGACCAAAGTGGTGGGCAAGCGCGGCGAGATCGGGCGTCTTGGCGGCGATGAATTCCAGATCGTGCTGCCCGGGATCGATGATCGCGGCAAGCTGGGCGAGTTGGCGGATCGGATCATCGGCGCGCTTTCGCTGCCTTACGAGCTGGCGGGCGACCGCGCGGTCATCGGCGCGTCGCTGGGCATGGCGATCGCTCCGTTCGATGGCGGCGACCGCGACGACCTGACCCGCGCCGCAGACCTCGCGCTCTATGCCGCCAAGCACGGCGGGCGCGGCGTGTTCCGCTTCTATTCGGCCGATCTGCGCGATGAAAAGGACGAGCGCCGCCAGCTTGAGGATGATGTGCGCGCGGCCGTTGCCAGCCTGTTCGAAGGCGGCGACTGCCCGCAGCTTGACTTGCGCTATCAGCCGGTGGTGCGCCTGTCCGATCATAGGGTAATGGGGTTTGAGGCGCTGCTGCGTTGGGAACGGCCCGATTGCGGCGAGATTTCGCCCGAGATGTTCGTGCCGGTGGCCGAAGACATTGGGCTGATCGGGCTGCTGGGCGGATGGGTGCTGCGCCGCGCCTGCGCCGATGCCGCCGCCTGGCCGCTGGACGTGCGCGTCGCGGTCAATGTTTCGGCGGTGCAGTTCGCCGATCCGGCCTTTCCGGCAGAGGTCGCCGATGTGCTGGAAAGCACCGGCCTTGCGCCAGAGCGGCTTGAGCTGGAACTGACCGAGGCGGTGTTCATGGGCGACAGCCACAGCACCGATGCCGCGTTCAAGGCGCTGAAGGCGCTGGGCGTGCGGCTCACGCTCGATGATTTCGGCACCGGGTTTTCCTCGCTCAGCTATCTGCGCTCGGCCCCGTTCGACAAGCTCAAGGTCGATCGCAGCTTTGTCGAAACTTGCACCTTGCAGGATCAGAACAGCGCGCGGATCATCGCCGCGATCATTGGCCTGGCCGATGCGCTGGGCATGGAAACCACGGTCGAGGGGGTCGAGGCGTTCGACCAGCGCGATGTCGTCTGCGCGCGCGGCGCAAAGCAGATTCAGGGCTTCCTTTATTCAGCGCCGCTGGGGCAACAGGCCATTCTGGATCGGATTGGCGCGCAAACGGAGCCGGGCGCGCCGCTCCTGATCGAACCTTCCGGCCCCGATCGCCACCGCCCTGAACGGCGCTCGGTCTATCGCCGGGTCGGCCTGATCCATCAGGATCATCGTTACAATGTGCTGATGCGCAATCTTTCGGCCACCGGCGCGCTGCTCGAAGGGATCATCGGCGTTCCCGAAGGCACCGGCGTCGTGCTCGATCTGGGCGGCGGCCAGCTGGCGGTATGCACGGTCAGCCGCTCGCAGGATGCCGAAATCGCGGTCGAGTTCGAAACCGCGCTGGTCAGCGATGGCGCGCGCGGCCTCGTCACCCGCCACCGCGCCTCCCCCGCCGCGCTCGCCGCCGCCGCCCGCATTCCGCGCGTCAGCACCCCGCAATTCCTCGAAGTCGAAACCCGAAAACCGCGCTGACCGCCCCCCATCAGCGGCACCGCGCGCCCAGGTCTGCGAGGTTTACCGCGCCTTGCGCCGCGGCCGCCCGAGCAGCACGAGGCCCAGGAGCGACGTGAGCAGCGCCAGCGCGGCAGACCCGATCAGCAGCGGATGATGCGTATTCTCGCGCCCCTGCAGATCCATGATGTGCAGCCCCCACATGAAGTCAAACACCCGCCACAGCGGCGTGCGCAGCGCCAGCACCTCGCCGGTTTCGCCATCGACATAGACATGCACATCATCGGCAAAGCGTGCCTGCCACGATGGCCGCGCGGTTCGCAGATCGAGCGGCGGCGCGCTTGCGGGAAAGGCGGTCATTGCGGTGATCGCGGGCGGCTTGATCCGCGCCGCCCCGGCGATCGCGCGCGCTTCGGCTTCGCCCGGCCGGCCCAGCGCCGCGCCGCTGCGCGCATCATAGCGCGCCTTGCGTCCATCGGCGGCCTCGGCGATCCACACCGCGCGGCCGGTTTGCAGCGTCAGCTTCAGCGCGCGCAGCGGCGGCGCATGCGGCATGATCAGCCCGGCGATGGCAAGCTGCGCGGGCGGCGCGCGCAAGTCCTCGCCGCGCACTTGCTCGATCGGCCACGATGTCATGAACAGCCCGCTAGCGGTCCACAGCACCAGCGGCACGCCCACCAGCCAGCCGATCCACACATGCCAGCGCGAAAGCTGGCGCATCATCCGATGTGGCCCATCACATATGGATCGGCTTGCCCATCACCGCCATCGCCGCTTCCTTCAGCGCTTCGGCATGGGTCGGGTGCGCGTGGCTGGTATAGGCGATGTCCTCGCTCGTCGCGCCGAATTCCATGGCCAGCGCCGCTTCGGCGATCATCGAACCCGCCACGCTGGCGATGCACCACACGCCCAGCACGCGGTCGGTCTTGGCATCTGCGATCACTTTCACAAAGCCGTCGGGCTCGTGGTTGGTCTTGGCGCGGCTGTTGGCGAGCATCGGAAACTTGCCGACTTTAATCGCCGCCTTGTCGCCGCCCGCCGCCTCCAGCGCCGCTTCTTCGGTCAGGCCTACGCCGGCAAATTCGGGGAAGGTATAGACCACGCCCGGGATCACCGCGTGATCGACGATGCCGGTGTGGCCCGCGATGAATTCGGCCACCGCCACGCCCTCGTCCTCGGCCTTGTGCGCCAGCATCGGCCCGGGGATCACATCGCCGATGGCCCAAACCCCGTCGATGGCGGTGCGGAAATCATGCCCCGTCTCGATCTGCCCGCGCTTGTTCACTTCAAGCCCGATCTTCTCCAGCCCCAGCCCGTCGGTGTTCGGCCGCCGCCCGATGGAGACCAGCACGCAGTCCGCCTCCAGTGTCTCCGCCGTGCCGCCCGCAGCGGGTTCCATCGTCAGCGTTGCCATCCCATCCGTCACGGCAACATCCGTCACCTTGGTCGAAAGCCGCAGCTCCATGCCCTGCTTCTTGAAGATCTTGGCGGCCTCTTTGCGCACGTCGCCGTCCATGCCGGGCAGCAATTGGTCGAGGAATTCCACCACGGTCACTTTCGCGCCGAGCCGCCGCCAGACCGAGCCCAGCTCCAGCCCGATCACCCCGCCGCCGATCACCACAAGATGCTTCGGCACCCGCGTCAGCGCCAGCGCACCGGTCGAATCCACGATCACGCCCGCCTCGTTGTCCACCGGAACGCCGGGCAGCGGAGTCACGCTCGAACCTGTGGCGATGACCACGTTCCGCGCCGTAACCTTCTGTTCTTCAATGGAAATGGTATGCGCATCGACAAACGAGGCATGGCCCTTTAGCCACGTCACCTTGTTCTTCTTGAACAGGAACGCGATGCCGCCGGTCAACTGCGTCACCGCGTCCAGCTTCTGCGCCTGCATCGCCGCCAGATCGAGCGTCACCGGCCCGGTCTTGATGCCATAAGTCGCAAACGTGCCGTTCACTGCCTCATCGAATTTCTCCGATCCGTGCAGCAAAGCCTTGGAAGGAATGCACCCGACATTGAGGCACGTCCCCCCCAGAGTCTCACGCGCCTCGACGCAGGCGGTCTTGAGCCCCAACTGCGCCGCCCGGATCGCCGCGACATAGCCGCCGGGCCCAGAGCCGATGATCAGAACGTCGTAATCGTAGTCAGCCATGTTTAACGTCCACCGAATTGCAGTATTTATGAATGCCTTATCGCGGTTCGACTTCGCCGCTTCGGGCGGGAAACCGACGGAACCGAACTTGCTCTGCCGTAACTACAGCAACATGACCCGCCAGTCGCTTGTCCTTGATCACTTCAAGCAGTGCCGCTGCGATCTCACTCTGCTCAAACGGATCGCAACGGATGTAAATCAGGGCAGGTGGGGCTGAATGGCCATGCGCGAAGATCAAGTCGGTAAAATCGCCATCCTCGCTGATCAGAATCCGGTCTTCGGTCCTTGCCCGCTCGATATGCTCCAAGTCACTGTCCTTTGGACAGATGAGCGCAGCACGCAGAACATCATGACCAGCATCCTCAAGGGTTTGCGCAATTTGCAAACCGATGTGAACATCCAGCAGGAACTTCAAGCTGCCCTTGCCTGGCCAATCGCGGCATAGTCCTCATCGTGCAGCAAATCGGCTGCAAATGCCGCCGCTGCCCGAAGATGAACTTCCTCTACACCGGGAAACTCCTCAGCGATTTGCGCTGCCGTCCACCCGGCACCCATCAGCTTGAGCACGAATTCAACCTTGATCCGCGTGCCCCGGAAGATGGGCTTGCCAAAGCCGATCGCCGGGTCCGAATGAATGTGCTCTTTCCAGTCCATCGCACCAAACCTCACAAATCGATCAGCAACCTCGTCGGGTCTTCTATCGCTTCCTTGATCGTCTTCAAAGCCGTCACTGCCTCGCGTCCGTCGATCAGCCTATGGTCGTACGACAGCGCAATATACATCATCGGCCGCGCCACGATCTGCCCATCGCGCACCACTGGCCGGTCCTCGATCCGGTGAAGGCCGAGCACGGCTGACTGCGGCGGATTGATGATCGGGGTGGACATCAGCCCGCCGAACACGCCGCCGTTCGAAATGGTGAAGGTGCCGCCCGCCATATCTGCCATCGTCAGCGTGCCTTCGCGCGCTTTCTTGCCAAACGCGCCGATCGCCTGTTCGATCCCGGCGAAAGAAAGTTTGTCGACATCGCGCACCACTGGCACGACCAGCCCGTTCGGCGCCGACACCGCGACCGAGATATCGACATAGTCGTGGTAGACGATCTCGTCCCCCTCCAGCCGCGCGTTCACCGCTGGAAAATCCTTGAGCGCGAGGCACGAGGCCTTCGCAAAAAAGCTCATGAAGCCCAGCTTCACGCCGTGCTTCTTCTCGAAAATGTCCTTGTACTTGTCGCGCGCCGCGATCACCGCGCTCATGTCCACATCGTTGAACGTGGTCAGCAGCGCGGCGGTTTCCTGCGCCGATTTCAGGCGGCGGGCGATGGTCTGGCGCAGCCGGGTCATCTTGACCCGCTCCTCGCGCCGCTCGCCCGCAGGCGCTGCGGGAACGGTTGCCGGGGCAGGGGCAGGGGCAGGGGCAGGGGCAGCCAGTACTGGCGCAGGTGCGGCGACTTTGGCCTGCGCCGCGCTCAGCACGTCTTCCTTGGTCAGCCGCCCGTCCTTGCCGGTGCCTTTCACCGTCGAAGGGTCGATGCCCGCTTCGAGCACCGCGCGGCGCACGGCGGGCGAGAGCACCGCGGCATCGTCGGCCTTCGCCAGTTCAGCCTTAGCAGCAGCGGGCGCCGCCGCCGCCGGAGCCGGAGAAGTCGCCACCCCGCTCGTCTCGATCAGCCCCAGCAGCGCGCCGACCGCCACGGTCTCGCCCTCGGCCACGCTATGCGCGCCCATGATCCCCGCCGCCGTCGCGCCCACTTCGACCGCGACTTTGTCGGTCTCAAGGCTGACAATCGGCTCATCGAGCGCCACCGCTTCGCCCGGCTGCTTGAGCCACTGGCCCACGGTCGCCTCGCTCACGCTTTCGCCCAGCACCGGCACTTTCACTTCGATCGACATGGTCATTTCCGTCCTGAATCTGGGTCCGACCACCACTGTAGGTTGGTCGCACCGGCATTGACGATAATCTGCTCAAGCTCCTGCGCCACGGCTTCCACTTCGGCGCGGGTATCAATCTTCTTCAGCCACTTGCGGATCTCTGGCTTGCTCGGCTCGATGAACACCAGCCAGGTGGAAAGATCGCCATAGTTCGCGCAGCCAAGCCAGAGGTGAAACGGATCGGCTTTGAGCTCGACAATCCAGCCCCAGTCTTCTTCGATCACCGCCCCGTTCATGCCCTTGGCCCGAAACGCCTCGCTCAGGAATTCTGCCAGCTCCGCTCCAAAGATCGTGTCGTTGATACTGTTGGGCCGGGCCTCAGGCCCGCCAAACCGTTCGCTGGTGAATTCCAGATGGGTCCGCACCGCTCACGCCTTCTTGCGGCGGCGAATTTCGCTGCGCACCGAGAGCGACAGCGCATTGCTGACCAGCGCGGCCTGCTCGGCGGCGTGCCGCTTGGCGAGGCCCGTTGCGGGGGATGCCGCCGCCAGCCGCCCGGCATAGCGCGGCCGGCCCAGCTTGCGCCCGGCGGCGATCATCGCCTCCTCGATCAGCTGCTCGACAAAGAACCACGCGCCATTGTTGCGCGGTTCTTCCTGGCACCACACCACTTCTTCCAGCTTGGGCATCCGCGAGAGGCGCAGCGCCAGCGGTTCGCCGGGGAAGGGGTAAAGCTGCTCCAGCCGGATCACCTGCACATCGCCAGATCCATTGGCGCCGCCCGATGCATTGCGCGCCTCGATCAGGTCATAGGCGACCTTGCCGCTGCACAGTACCACCTTGCGAGTATCCGCGTCGGCCGCGCCATTGGTGTCGGAAAGGATGCGCATGAAGTGCCCCTCGCCAACAAAGTCCGATGTCACCGATTTGGCCAGCGGATGGCGCAGCAGCGA
>NZ_CAMBTS010000032.1 GCF_945870625.1 Novosphingobium sp. Chol11
CCCCGTGCTTGACACGGGGTTGGGCTGTTCTTCTCGCGCGGCGTTGAAAAGAAAAGCCAAGGCCCGGATCAAGTCCGGGCCGACGATTCCATAAGATGTGATTCTGGCTTAGCCGGAGCCCACGAGGCACTTTGCCATTACGGTGAGGCACAAGTTTCCCTCTCGCGGGCCCACTCCCCTGAAGGGGAGACGGCTTAAAGGTTAGCTTACGCCGAACCTGCCCCTCCACCATCTTCGATGGTCCCCCTCCCCGTTCCGGCGAGGAATTAGAGCGCTGAAACGCTCAGGAATCCGGGAACAGGGCCGTTCCATTCGCCCGGCTCTTCGGGCAGATCGGGCAAGGCATCGCGCACCGGGCGGGGTTCGTCGCGCGGGATGCGGGGGGTGCGTTCCTTGCGGGGCGACGCTTCGGCCTTTGCCGGTGCAGGTTCACGCGCGGGCTTCTCGGCTTTTACCTTCGGTTCGCGCGCCTTGCGCGCCGGGCGTTCGGCGCGCGGTTCCTTGGCGCGGGGTTCGTCGGCGGGGTCGGCTACGTTCAGCTTGAACTCGGGGATCGCGCCGCCGGTCAGCTTTTCGACATTGGCAATCGCCTCGGCGTCCTCGTCGGTCACGAACGTGAAGGCGCGGCCTGTTGCGCCCGCGCGCCCGGTGCGGCCGATGCGGTGAACGTAGTCGTCCGGATGCCACGGCGTGTCATAGTTGAACACGTGGCTCACGCCCTTCACGTCGAGGCCGCGGGCGGCGACGTCCGACGCCACGAGGATCAAGATCACCCCGTCCTTGAACTTCTGCAGTTCGGCATTGCGCGCCGACTGGTCCATGTCGCCATGGATTTCGCCTGCGGAAAAACCGCTCTGCTGCAGGTTCTTGGCCAGTTCGCGCACCGTGGTCTTGCGGTTGGCAAAGATGATCGCGGTGGAGACGTTGTCAGTCTTGAGCAGATGGCGCAGCACTTCGCGCTTGGCGCGGGCAGGCAGGCGCACTTTGTGCTGGACGATGTTGGTGTTGTTCGAAGCGGGCCGCGCCACTTCGATGTATTTGGGGTTCGAGAGGAACTTGTCCGCCAGCTTCTTGATCACCGGCGGCATGGTGGCCGAAAACAGCAGCGTCTGACGCGTGGCGGGCAGCTTGGAGCAGATCGTCTCGATATCGGGAATGAAACCCATGTCGAGCATGCGGTCGGCCTCGTCGATGACCAGAAGCTCGCAGCCGGTGAGCAGTATCTTGCCGCGCTCGAAGAGGTCCATCAGGCGGCCCGGGGTGGCAATCAGCACATCGACGCCGTCCTGAAGCGCTTTCACCTGATCGCCCATCTGCACGCCGCCGATCAGCAGCGCCATCTTCAGGTCATGGTTCTTGCCGTACTTCTCGAAGTTTTCGGCGACTTGCGCGGCCAGTTCACGGGTCGGCTCAAGGATCAAGGAGCGCGGCATCAGCGCCCGCCTGCGGCCATGCGCGAGGATGTCGATCATCGGCAGCACGAAGCCCGCGGTCTTGCCCGTGCCGGTCTGCGCGATGCCGATGAGATCGCGCATCATCAGCACCGATGGGATGGCTTGCGCCTGGATGGCAGTCGGGGTGTCGTAGCCCGCGTCGAGAACCGACTGGAGCAATTCGTCAGACAGGCCGAGATCGGCAAATTTCATGCGGGGTCTTTTTCCGAAAATGAGCGGCGCCAAAAAATATGCCAGAGGCGACAATGGCAAGTGTGCCGCACTCAGCGCGGCGACATCATGAGGTTGTGCCTACGCAGAAACGGGCGTGAAAGTCAAGGAAATCGGCATGTGTAAGGGGCATGCACAAGGTACTGTCATCGCACCCTTGCGGGCCTTATCGCTCCACCGGCACGAACTCGCGCACTTCCTTCAATGCACAAGTGGTGCCCGCGCGCGAATGGATCTGATCCCGTTTGATGCACAGCATCCCGTCGGGCGTTTTCGACATGTAAAAACCAAGGTAGAAATCGCGCGCGCTGCATGCCTTTTCGAGCCTTGCCGCGATCATCCGCCGGTCGCGCATGTGAAACAGAAGGCGGCCGTCGGTGACCGGTTGGATCGCCGCGATCCCCGCTGCCGACATGCAATTGGCAGCCCGCCGTTCGCGCACGCGCACCGACATCGCGGACGACAGCGGCATGCGCGTTTCCGCCAGCGGCAGGGGCATCGGGGCCATGGCTTCGCGGCTGATCGCCAGCGGGGCCACACGAATGATCACCCGCTGTTCGATGCGCACCTGCTGCCATGTGTCTGCATCAAGAACCTCCAGCGCGGAGATCAGCGTGCCCGCTTGGGGGCTGCGGGCGTCCATTGGCATTGCATCAAGCTGGGCTGGCAGCGGAGATGCCGCCCCTTCGCCCGCGCCGCGCAGCCGATCGCCCACCGCGGGGATGGGCAAGGCCAAGGCAAAAGGCGCAAGAAGATGGACAAAACTGAGCATGCTGAACGGCTAGAGACCCTGCCCTGTGTTATTGCGCGGCACCGGGGCCGCTGAACTGTGCGCTGCAAAGAATCACTTGGTTTTTAATCGATTTGCTTGAATGGGCGGTTAACCCAGCGCGGTGCAGATTTGAATTGCCTCGACGGGGCCGGCGCGATAGCCCGGTTGCATGTCTGCATCCCCGCCTGCATTCGCTTCCCCGCCCGCAATCGCCTCCATCGATTCCCGCGCGGACTTTGTCGAGGCAGCCACCGCGCTGCTCGGCCCAAAGGGTTTTACCGCCGATCCGGAGACGATGGCCCCGTGGCTGACCGACTGGCGTGGCCGCTTCACCGGGCGCGCGCTGGCGATGGCCTCACCCGCTTCCACCGCCGAAGTGGGTGCGCTGATAAAGCTATGCGGCGCGCATGGCGTGCCGATCGTACCGCAAGGCGGCAACAGCGGGATGGCAGGAGGCGCGACGCCCGATACCAGCGGCGCGGCCTTGCTACTTAGCCTGCGGCGGATGAACGCGATCCGCCTGATCGACGGCGCGAGCAGGACGGCGGTGTGCGAGGCAGGCGTGATCCTGCAAGTGCTGCACGAAGCGGCAGCGCAGGAAAAGCTGCGCTTTCCGCTTTCGCTGGGCGGCAAGGGATCGGCCACGATCGGCGGGCTGATCTCGACCAACGCCGGGGGCACCCAAGTGCTGCGCCACGGATCGATGCGCGCGCTGGTGCTCGGGCTTGAAGCGGTGATGGCCGATGGCGCGGTGTTCGACCAACTCACCGTGCTCAAGAAAGACAACCGCGGGTTCGATCTCAAGCAGCTGCTGATCGGATCGGAAGGGACGATTGGCGTGGTCACCGCCGCCACACTGAAGCTCGAGCCGGCCATTGCGGCGCGCGAAGTGTTGTGGGCCGGGCTCGAATCGCTGGAAGCGGCGCGCGAACTGCTGCTGCACGTGCAGCGCCACGCCGGCGGCGCGCTAGAGGGTTTCGAGGTTTTGCCTGCGCATTCGCTCGACGCTGTGTGCCGCTTTCTGCCCGGCGCGCGGCCGCCGCTGGCGGGCGAGCACGCTTGGCACGCGCTGATCGAGCTGGTCGCCGATGCGGATGGTGCAGAAGCATTGCCCGCACTTGCCGAAAGGCTTCTCGAAACCGCGTTTGAAGGCGGCCTGATCGGCGATGCGACGCTGGCCGCGACCGAAACGCAGGCCGAAGCGTTCTGGGCACTGCGCGATGCGATCGCGCCGGCCGAGCGCATGCTTGGCCCGGCAGTGCAGCATGATGTCAGCGTGCCGACCGAACACATGCCGGCCTTTGTTGGCCGCGCCGTGCGCGAAGTGGAAGCGGCATGGCCGGGCACGAAGGCGATCGGGTTCGGCCATCTCGGCGACGGCAATATCCATTTCCATGTCATCGCCCCGCCCGGCGTCGATCCGGCGCAGTGGCAAGAAGCCGACGGCAAGATGATCAGCCGCCAGGTTCATGATATTCTGGCGCATTATGCGGGATCGATTTCGGCCGAGCACGGCATTGGCCAGCTCAAGCGCGACGAACTGGCGCGGACCGGCGATCCGGTCGCGCTGGCGATTCTGCGCCGGGTGAAGCAAGCGCTTGATCCGCAAATGCTGCTCAATCCCGGCAAACTGGTTTAACCGCGCCGTATTGGTGCGCTGGCGAAATTATTGGTCCGTTCATGACAGGCATGTTGCAGGTGCCCTTGCGCGGTCCCGACTCACCCCCTAAACGCCCGCTCATCGCGGAAAACGTGCGTCCGGGCGCGAAAGAGCGAATTGTCTAACGGAGAGATTCCCATGGCCAGCGCGCCGCAGTCCAACTTGCCCTTGTTCTACAACGACCTTGTCCCGCTCAATTCGCGCGACCACGCCACTTGGACCGCGCGCGGCGCGACATCCGCCAAATGGCTGGCGAACCAGCATGCTGTGCCGCTGACGGTCGAAGAGTTTCCGCAAGCCGCCCGCCATTATCCAATCATCTTTTCCTCGGGCGAGAACCCGGTACCGCTCGCGCTGATGGGCCTGAACGAAGGCGTCAACGTTTTCGTCGATGCAGAAGGCAATGTTGCACCCGGCCTTTACATTCCGGCTTATGCGCGGCGTTATCCCTTCATGCTGGCCAAATTGTCGCCGGAAACCAACGAGCTGTCGCTCTGCTTTGATCCGTCGTGCGGGCTGATCGGCGAATTCGAGGACGGCGAAAAGCTCTTCGCCGATGCCGAGCCAAGCGAGGCGACCCGCTCGATCCTGTCGTTCTGCGAGCAATTCGAACAGGCGGGACAGCGCACGCAGGCCTTCATCGAAGAGATCCGCAAGCACGAGCTGTTGATGGAGGGTGAAGCCTCGATCCAGCAGCCGGGCATCGAGCAACCGTTCATCTATCGCGGGTTCCAGATGTTCAACCGGGAAAAAGTGCGCGACATGCGCGGCGATGTGTTGCGCAGCTGGTCGCAGAGCGGACTGCTGCCGCTGATCTACGCGCAGATGTTCTCGCTTGATCTCATGAGCACGATTTTTGCCAAGCAGCAGGAACAGGGCACGGCTCCTACGCCGACGATCAACCTGCCGCCGCTCAACTGATCGGCTCAGGCTTTTGCACCAATCATCGGCGCGGCCAGCTAAGGCTGCGCCGATGAAGGGCGAAGGCTCGGCCGGGACTTGCCGAAAGATACCTCGATTTTTCCCTTGCGCGCTTCCGGCGCGCTCCCTACCTGTCATGGTGTTGTGGCGGCGCTTCCCTCATTGCCCGTCGCAACTGGTGCATTTTATGCACCTCCTCCCTGAACCTTGGCCACCTGGAGGTAAACTCCAGGTGGTTTTTTTATGATCGGTCTGGCGGGATTGAACCAGCGGTGGGCGCGATGGATGCGCGCGCGATGGCCTGTCCGCTTGTTTGCCCTGCCCTTGGTTATTCAGCGGCAGCGGGCCAACGTTGATGGATCTGGCCCATCTCGCCCACGAGCGCGGCTATTCGCTGGACCAGCCCGGCGAGCAAGCTTGCCGTGCCGGTGAAGCCCGGGCCCGGCTCGCTCATCTGGGCATCGAGATAAGCGCGCCGGTCAATCTCGATCTGCAGACAATGAACTCCCGCGCCAAGCCGGACGTGGCGATCGAGCACATAGGCCCCTGCATAAGGCCGGTTGTGCGCCGCCAACCGGCGCATCTCGGCAAAATAGGAAAAGACGGCCGCCACCAGCATGCCTTCGCACGAGGCCCCGAACCGATCACCGATCACAAATTCGGCGGCTGGCTCGCCCGCGTTGCGCGCGCTGAGCGAGGGCATAGAATGCAGATCAATGAGCAGCGCGGCCCCCCATCGTGCCCGCACAGCCTCAAGCGATGCCGCTAACGCCGCATGATAGGGCGCATGGACAAGCGCAATGCGAGAATCGAGTTCTGCACGATCAAGGCGGCGCTTCCAGATCTCGCCAGTGCCCGGAAGCCGGCGCGGAATGAGGCCAAGCCCGCTGCGCGCGCGCTGGGCCAGCGGCGGCGCGGCACCGTCGCCCGGCGCGGACTGGATCATCTCCCAGTCGATATCATCGACCGAACGGTTGAGATCAATCATCGCGCGCGGCGCATGGGCGATCAGCAGCCCCGCCCCGGTGCGGTGGGCGACATCCATGGCCATCAGATCGACATAGCGATCTTCCAGCCGCAGCGGCACAGCCGCCGGGTGCCGCATGTTCTCAAGCAACGCTTGCGGATAGGTGCGCCCGGCATGCGGAACCGCGATGACCACCGGGATCGGCGCAGGATCAAACCCATGGAAGCTGAACGCACTCGCGCCTTCGGCGATATTGCCTCCCTTTATCAGCGGCGCACGGAGCGTATGCGGCGAATCGGCCACGAACGGATCAGGATGAGACATCACTTCACGCTGCAACCGATTAAGTTTGAAGTCAAAGAAGCTTACATCCCGGTTGGGACAAGATTCTTAACCCGTTTCGATGTAACACGCTCTTCCAACAGGTTGCCAAGGCGCAGCTTGTTTGCCCGAACTGATAGTTCACAAATGAAAAGGGTGACCATGATCCGCATCCTGCTGGCCGAAGACGAAACGGCTATGCGCACTTATCTCTCGCGCGCATTGGAAAATGCGGGCTATGAGGTTGTCTCCGTAGACCGCGGCACGGCGGCGGTGCCGCTGCTGGAAACCCAGCATTTTGACTTGCTGCTTTCGGACATCGTGATGCCCGAGATGGACGGCATCGAACTCGCGCAGCGCTGCGGCGAGATCAGCCCGGCCACCAAGGTGATGTTCATCACAGGTTTTGCCGCCGTCACGCTCAAGGCGAATCGCGAAGCGCCGCAGGCACGCGTGCTGTCGAAACCGTTTCACTTGCGCGATCTGGTGCTGGAGGTCGAACGCGTGTTTTCCGATGCCCCGTTCGCGGGCAATGGCCAGCCTTTGCGTTGATTGCAGATAAACCGGTTTTGGCGTTCAAGGCCCCTTGTCAGCCCAAGCGGCCCCGGCTAACGGACTGCCTCTCATGATGCGATTGCCAGCGGCGATGGTATGCATGAGACGCGATGGTGCGGGCGTATAGCTCAGTGGTAGAGCACTATGTTGACATCGTAGGGGCCGCAAGTTCAATCCTTGCTACGCCCACCATCAAAAAAGGCCGCTAACTCAAGGAGTTATGCGGCCTTTCTTATTTCATCGGAGAGCCGCCCAACACCCCAAACGGGGCACTAAACGGGGCGCAATCACAACTTTGGTTAAACGCACGACGCCGATGCCTTGTGCAGTTCGAGAAGATCGGAGCCGTCTTTTTCGACTGACTGCGGGGACCAAAGTCGTAGTTTCTCAGTGCTGCAGATGCATTGCGCGAAGCTCGCCATCCCGCCTGCGCGGCCGATAAATCAGATGCCCTGATCTTTAACTTGCAAGTAGAACTTGACTTGGAACGCATGCCCCTCATGTTTAAAGCCTTAAAGCCCCTACGCATGCGAGTTATTAGCTGCTCCCGCCAACAAAGCCGTCATTCAGCGCCTCAGATTAACTCGCCGAAAGCTGCAGCGGGTTCCCGCCGCAACTGACATTGCCTTTGCGCTCGGAGTCGTTGCCCTTCTCGGGAATGCCGTGCCGGCCTCGCTACGCGTCTTTCTGGCGGCATAGGCGATCATCGACGATCTAGGCGCGGTCCTCATCATCGCGATGTTCTATACCGCCGGCCTGTCTCTGCCGGATTTAGCGGGTGCGGGCGGGGCTCTGGCGGTGTTGATCGCGCTCAATCGCTTCGGTGTTCGACGGTTGTCGCCCTATCTCGTGATCGGGCTGGTGCTATGGGTGCTCGTCCTGCGGTCGGGCATCCACGCGACGCTTGCCGGCGTCATGCTGGCCTTCTCTAATGCAACCTCACGCGAAGCTATATCAACTATCTGCTCGCCGAGGCGGCGGACGCCGCACCTGTTGCGCCACCGAGAAATCCGCCATTCGGCACGCC
This sequence comes from Novosphingobium sp. Chol11, assembly GCF_945870625.1. Classification (GTDB taxonomy): domain Bacteria; phylum Pseudomonadota; class Alphaproteobacteria; order Sphingomonadales; family Sphingomonadaceae; genus Novosphingobium. The sequence goes on from NZ_CAMBTS010000032.1 coordinate 7,888, forward strand.
GACCCGCCAATAAACCAAGAATGTGCGCCGCTTGGGCTCCAGACAAAGGCCGGATCGTGATTCCAATCGAAGATCATGCGCCGGCCGTGCGGCAATAAGCGGGCGGGCGCTGGCTCGCGCTCCTCGGCACCAATGCTGTGCTTCGCTTCGCAGACGACGGGAAAGTCGATTGCCCCAACGACAACCCGAACTTCACCGCGGTCGCCGGTAGCCGCTTCGGCGGGCATCCGCCGATCGCCCCGTTCAAGTTCTCGGTGACGCGGTCCGATCATCCGATGACTGCCAACCTGCGCGGCTTCCGGGTCGAGGAGGAGCTCTACCTGGTCCACCGCACCGCCGTGCTCGATCTGCTGCTGCACGCCAGCTTCACCGGGACGTGCCCGAAACTCCGCGACGAATCGTAGGACGATCCGCAGGTTCCTGTGCTGTTCGAGCATCGTATCGGCCAAGGCCCCTATCTTGCCCTTGGCCACTGCCGCGGGCATTATGATCTGCAGTCCGTCGCCAGTTACTGGCCCCATCCGCAAACTTGCACTTGGAACTACCCAGTCTTTTACTAACTCTTGCGCCGCGGCATCCGATAAGGGCTGTCGCAGCTCGGCTAGGACGCCGCGGGCTTCGGGCGGAGCCCGGGGGTCAAGTCGCGGATTTGTTGCTCGAGCTGCGTGAGCAACGGCTCGACCATGGCCGAGTCGATTGCCCCCGTCAGGATCTGGATCGCCATCCCCTCGAGCATAGTCTGCGACAGCGCCATTGCTAGATCGAAGCCCCGCCGGTCGGCATGCCATGCAGGAAACAGCTGCACCGCCTGTTGATTGAAGCGTTCGCGAAACTCGATTTGCAGCGGCTTCAGGATCCGCGCGAGATCGGCGTTCGAGCGCGCCGCCATCACAAGTTCGTGGAATGCGATGAAGGCGGGTTTCTGCACCTGCTTCCAATAGCTCCGCACGAGGGTAGCGGTGTCATGATTGTCGGTTTCGGCCTCGCGAAGAAATGCGCGGAGCCGCTCTTCGTGCAGCTCAACGATGACGGCCTTTATCAAGCCGGCGCCATTTTCGAAATGATGCAGCATGGCACCGCGCGACAGCCTTGCCTCCGCCGCGACCATCGGCGTGGTCGTGTTGGCATAGCCACGCAGCACGATGCAGCTTATTGTCGCCTCGATCATCTTTGCGCGCGTCTGCGCACTCTTGAGCGACTTCAGCGTCGGCGCTATTCTTGGCGGAAGCGCCGAGCGCTGAGCCAAGCCAGCTTTAGCAGATCCTCGAGCCACGGAAATCGCCTCCTGGATGTAACAGCATGATTGTTTTTATGTCGTGCTGTCATGCAGCGACGGAGCGCGTCGATCAGAGAGACTTGGCTTTTATATCTGGCCTTTGCAATCAACCAAAAAAGTCCACCTTGCATGCTTTGCTTGATATGTCCTGTCCCGTCGTGCACAAATCTTGGCCATGGAAAGAAGCAATCGACAAGCCTTGGTCGTCGGCGTGTCAACCCCAGGCGGGCTCGGCGCGGCGACAGCACGGCGGCTCGCTAGCGAAGGTTTTTATAAAGCGCTGGCCGGCCGTCGGCAGGACGCACTCGCGGCGCTCGCGAATGAAATTGGCGCTCGAACGGTCCCGTGCGATATCCTCTACGAAGATTCGATCGTCGCGATGATAGGCGCCGCTTGCACGTTCGATTTGCTCGTCAATGCCGCCAGCACGACGCTCGGCCAGTCGATCCTTAATCTGCGCCGCCAGCAGATTTAGGCGCAACTCGCGATGCACGTCACCGCCAATCTGCTGCTTCTCAAGCATGCCGTGCCCGCGATGCTCGACGGTAGCAGTATTGTAATGTTCTCGACGTTGGTCGCGACGGGTTTTTCGCGGACGCCAATGACCGAAGGGTTTCTTGGCATCCCCAAATACGAAGCACTGAACCGCCGTGAAAGCGCGCTTGGTGCATTGGTATCGCACGAGCCTTCGCAGCGTGGGCCGAAATCTGCCCCGAATGCGGTTACATCCGACCGAATGCAATTCTCGGATTGCGGCTTCGCGCTGCTCTTTCAAGAAGTAAAAGCCGATTACAACTCGAGCGTATTCGTCGCCTCGCTCCATCTCCGACACGATCCTGTCCAACTCAGCGAATACAACGTCGATCGAGCATTCGGCCTGTCGTTTCGCCAGATGCCTGCGCACCTCGGTCAATCGGTCCTGCAACGTCGACTGAACAACGCACTCCTTGTTGCCGAACAAGCGGTGTATTGTGCGAGGTGCCACTTCGCCTTCACGGCACAGTCGTTCTATAGTGAGTGCCGGAATGTTATCTTCACCCAGAATACGGTGGGCGCAATCATCGACTCGCTGGCGCCGCTTCGTCATGATCACGCTTGTCTATCTACGACCTTGGATGGCCGCTCTGGTTGTATTGGTGTCGCTGATTTTCGTTCCCAATCATTTCCGAAGAGTTTTTCTGAAATCCAAACAATACAGTCGTTTAGGTCATCAAAAAGAAGGCGTGAGGAAGCTCGGCGATGCCGAGGTATATATTCTCATGGCATCAGCCAGAAGGCAAAACCGCGTTCTACAAAAGTAGCTGCGCAGGCAAGGAGTTGTTCGAGGTGATCATGAAACATAACAGAAAAGAGATTACGCAGTTGCGGCCTTACGGTGCGCCCGCGATTTCATTATTCGCATGTTTCGCCCTTCTGATGACAGGCTTTAGCCGCGCGGCGACTGCGGATCGCGTGGACGATCGAGGATACTGGGCTGAAGAAGTGGTGAACGGATTGGATCACCCGTGGGCAATGACGTGGTTGCCGAACGGCGATATATTAATCACCGAACGAACTGGAAAGTTGCGCATCGTAAACAAGGGAAAGTTGCAACCAAAAGCCATTGAGGGGGTGCCGGAGGTATTAAATGGCAGCATCTACGATGGTCTGCTGGACGTTAAGCTTGATCCCGATTTTGCAACAAACAAAACACTTTACCTGACATTTGTCACCGGAACCGACAGCGCGAGGACCGGATCCATCCTGAAGGCACGTTTTGATGGTGAGCGACTTAGCGATAAGCAGATAATCTTCAGCACAGCCCGACCAGCCCCCCCCGGAGGTCCCAGTATCCTCAGAATATTGTTCCTGCCTGACAAGACCATGCTGGTTGGCGTGGGTTCTGGTGGGCAAGGAAGTCGCGGTATGGTCCAACGGACCGACAATCATTCAGGGAAGATCATCCACATAGATCGGGAAGGTCGTGCGGTCGCCAACGGTCCGTTCAGCAACGTCGAAGGCGCTCTTCCAGAATTGTGGGCAACCGGGTTTCGGAACTCTGCCGGGATCACCCGCACCGACGACGGGCGCATCTATGTCATTGATATCGGACCCAAGGGTGGAGATGAATTGAATCTCGTAACACCTGGTGGCAACTATGGCTGGCCGCTAGTGTCGTGGGGCTTTGACTACACGGGTCGTGCCATGTCCACCAAGCAGGAAGATCCCGATTACGTCGATCCAGTGGCATCGTGGTCGCCGTCACGTGCGCCGTCGGATCTTGTCTACTATAACGGCTCGCAGTTCCCTCGCTGGCGCGGAGACTTTTTTACAAGCGAACTGATGGGACACGTTGTGCGCCGTTTGCGCATTAAAGACAACGTGGTGGTGCAGGAAGAAGCATTGCTGGATGACCTCAAGGAGCGGATCCGGTCTGTCGCTGTCGGCCCAGACGGCTATATCTATGCGATAACAGACTCTTCAAAGGGGCGTTTGCTTCGCATCCGGGCAGGCGCACCGTCTGCGGCCGAAGCAAAGCGCGTTGCCATGCCGTTCCAGAACCTGGTTACGGGAGACATGATAAAAGATTTCAATAGCCGTGGGGTCTATCAGGAGCGATTTACTCAAACCTTGTTCAATTTCAAATATGACGAAGCACGCGCTCGAAAACTCTTCGGGCAGAATTGTGCCAGTTGCCATGTTGCTGGCAGCTTCACCACCGGAGAGATTGGACCGAACTTAAATAGGGTGTCCACCCGTCCTTCCGGTCAATTGCCGGGGTACAACTATTCAGCGGCTTTACGAAATCCCAAGACCAGCGTTCAATGGGATCGCGATACGCTAGTGGCCTTCATCTCCAACCCACAAACCTATTACCCGGGAACAAAAATGGTAACATCGCCGATCGATGAACTGGAAACCGTTCTACAGATCACTAGCTATCTTGAAAACACAGCAAGTGAAAATCCATAACCAATCACAATCAGACCCAGGTTGTTTAAAGTTCTCCTTTCGCTATGCTTATGATTAGAGCGTTTTTCGATCATGCTGGGGCATATCCGCATGAGCTGTAGTGGTTGGCGCATTCGTCTGGCTTGAAGATATCGAAAAGCTTGCCGATGAGGCGCCACAGGCCGGAGACGGTTCGCTCGCCTGCCTTGCGGAGGATGGCCTTGAGCCGTGAGAATGCCTTTTCGATGGTGTTGAAGTTAGGCATGTAGGGCGGGAGGAAGCGCAGTGTTGCGCCGACCGCCTCGATCCTCTCGCGCACCGCGGCGCGCTTGTGGCCCGACAGATTGTCCATGATGACAACGTCGCCGGGCCGAAGCTCCGGAATAAGTACGTGCGTCACATAGGCCCCTTCTCACAAGTAGGAGCCTCCGGGAAACCTGGGGCGCTTCACTTTACAGTCTTTGCTTTATCATCCACTGATTGCTGCATCGCAGCATCCGGTAACAGGGAGCTCTAAGGCTCGCGAGTCTGCGTCTCACATCTGACAAAACGCTACCGAAGCAATTCCTTTGCCTAACGTCCGCTGCGCTGCGGAAAAAACATCATGCAACATTGTTTTTATTAGTTTCCAAAAAGGAACATGTGTACTCATTTAGCAATGCGGGGGAATATAGCACCGCGGTGATTCGAACTGCCACGTTTCATGAGGGCGGTCGTTTTTGAGAGGAGTTGACATGATCCGTACGCCACAACTGAGTTGCGTCCTGAAAACGCTCGCCGCCGGACTATTGACGGGCACGAGCGCCACAGCCATCGCGCAGACTGCGCCAGCAGCAGCCGAACAGGCTGCACCTGCGCAACAGGGCGGAGGGCTCGAGGAGATCGTGGTCACTGCCCGGCGCGTTTCTGAATCGCTTCAGAAAACCCCGGTGGCAGTTTCGGCATTCACCGCATCTGCCATCCAAAGCAAGTTTGCCACCGACATCCGCGCGCTGGCCGGCGATATACCCAACGTGGTGATCACCAACGTTCCCGGCTTCAACGCAGCATCGATCGGCATTCGCGGCCAATCGACTGGCGATATCATCCTGACGTTCGAACCTGCGGTGGGCGTGGTGGTCGATGATTTCGTGCTGGCGCACGTGCAGACCCAGTTATTCGATCTGTTCGACATCGAGCGCATCGAAGTACTGCGTGGCCCGCAAGGCACTCTGTTTGGCAAGAACACCGTGGGCGGTGTGGTCAATGTGATCTCCAAACGGCCGGAGGCGGGCTATAGCGCCGAGCTGCGGCTGGGCTATTCCAGTTTCAACACAAAGGATGTGAAAGCGGCGATCAACATTCCGATCGCTGATAACCTGTTCTTCCGCGCGGCCGGATCGTTTCAGCAAAGTGACGGTTTTTACCGGCTGACCAAGAATAACGCGGTCGACGGAGCGCAGGGTGTGGTGGGAAGAGGCCAGCGCATCGGCGGTTCGAAATTCTTCAGTGGTCGCGCAAAACTCCTGTGGGAGCCGGATGCCGACACGAATGTGATGCTGACCTATGAAATGCTGCGCGATCGCGGGCAATCTCCGCCTTCGGTGAACGAGACACCCAGAGGCTTTCTCTTCGACGTGCTGGGCTTCCCCGGGATCCAGACGACCGGCGGCAGCCCTTTCGATACGGGCACTACGCTTTGCGCCGGATCTGCCACAGTACCGACGTGTCCCGGTACGCTGAGCGGCCACCGCATCGACGTAGACGGCGTCTATTTGCGCGGCGAACACACTTTTTCAGGGGTCGGCACACTGACGATGGTCGGTGGGTATCGAGCGGTCAAATCATCGCTCCCATCCGATTACACCGGCGAAAACGCCTACTTGTTCGTGGCGACCCGCGATGACCGGCGCAGCCAGTACAGCTTTGAAACGCGCTTCAGTTCCGACTTTTCGGACCGCTTCAAGATAACGGCTGGTGCTATGTATTGGGGCCAGACACTGGATGCAAACGCCACAGCTATCCTGGGCTTTTTGCGCTTTCTTGGCGATCCGACAGCCTTGAACAATCCGAACCAGTCGACTGCGAATTACAAGGTCGATTCCTACGCCGCGTTCGGTGAAGCCGAATATCAACTCTCCGATCCATTTTCGATCTTTGTCGGTGCGCGTTACACCAAGGAAGATAAGAGCTTTGCTGTGCGGCCAGCGGTGCGCCGCAATACCATCCTGAGCGGGTTCTGGCCTCAATACGCCGACAAAGCCAGTTTCAGCAAACCCACGGTCCGTGTAGGATACCGCTACGAAATTGCCCCCGGTATCAATAACTACTTCACCTATAGCCAAGGTTATAAGTCCGGCGGCTACAACGAGCAGGCAATGTCGGCGACCTCGGCCTTGCCGTTTGGCGACGAAACCGCCGACAGCTTTGAATTCGGTCTGAAGACAGAGACAGCCGACCGCAGACTGCGGGCCAATCTGGCCGGGTTTTATGTGCGCTACAATGATCTGCAGCGCGACGCGGTGGTGCCGTTTACCGATCCTCTTACCGGGCTGCCCGGCCAGGAGACCCGCACTACCAATGCAGGCAAGGCCGAAGTGTATGGTCTGGAACTCGAACTCTCGGCCGCACCGATTGATGGCCTGACCATGGGTGCAGCGTTGGGCTGGCAGAAGGCAAGGTATCTCGAATTCAGCACGGACGTAAATGGTGACGGGGTCAATGACAATGCTTCCTTCCTGAAACTGCGTAACACGCCAAACTGGACTGCAAGCGCCAACGCGCATTACCAGTTCCCGCCAGCCCCGTGGGGTACGGTCACTTTGAACGCCGATATCAATTATCAGTCGCAATTCGAATCTACGACGCTGAACGCAGACTTTTCGCAAGGACAGGCTCGGACTTTGGTAGGGACCAGCATCGGCTGGACGGATCCGACCGAAAAGTTTCGTCTTTCGATCTTTGGCCGCAATCTGTTGGATAAGGTTTACCGGGTTTCGGCCAATTCGGTCGCAGGATTGTTCAACTTTACCAACTATGCGCCGCCGCGTTCATTCGGCATCGAAGGTTCGGTCAAGTTCTGATTTTGCGATGGCCGGGAACCCCGCTTGCCTGACCATCTCTCTCCCCCGGGCGATGCAGTTTGCCCTGCCCGGGGGTGGTTTCAGGCTAGCGCAAGCGGTGAGGCCGGCCCACATTTGCAGGCACCAGATCGAAGGCGAAGCTGATCCGCTCATCCTCACCGCCAAAGGGCATCGTGGCGTGCCACAAGTACGAGGGAAACAGGATCATCCGTCCCGCGCAGGGCTGGTGAAAAACACACGTGCCGCCGCCGCCAAGCTCGGCGGGCAGCACGCCGATGGCGAAGGCACCTTGCACATCGCCGGCCGCAGCGGGGCTGGCGGCAGGGTAATAAACGCCGGATATCCAGTTGGGTGCATGAATGTGCGGCCCCACCTCCCCGCCCGGCCTCAAGATCGTGCCCCACATCGTGAGTGTCCAATCATCCGGCATGGCGCGCAACCACGGATGGTCGGCGGGTTTGGCAGACCGCAGCGCGGCATGGGCAGCACTCAGTTTGCTGCGCGCCAATTCGGCCAGCGCGTGCAGCGCGGGTTTGTGCGAACTGGCCAGATCGCCGCTTTGCCGGCCTTGCCGCGTGACCAATCCTTCGGGTTCGAAAACAAGCGATGGATGCGCGCGCAATTCCTGCACCAGCGCGGCGTTGAAAGCGGACATGCTTACAAACCCCGCGACGTTATCGATATCATACACAGACACGAATTGGTCCAGCGCCATCAACGCATCACGTTCGGCCTGGCGGCCCAGCTTGTCCAGCGCAGCAAGCGCAAGGGCAAGCGGAGTGGTGACACTGGGCTGGCTCGCAATCAGACTGTCGCAAACAATCAGGGCATCCTGATGATGCCCTGCGCGGATCAGCACCCGCGCGAGATTGACCCCCAGCGCATGATGCGGCGAGGCTGGATCGAACGCGGAGTGCAATACAGCCGCAGCGCTTTCATGATCGCCCGCCGCCTCGTGCAGCAAGCCCAGCTGATTGGCGGCGCGGGTGTGGCCCGGATGGGCGCGCAGCACTTGTCCGATCAGAGCAGCAGCCCCATCGCAGTCGCCGCTTGCAGACAGCGCATCGGCAAGGTTCAAAACGGTCTCGGCATGGCCGGGCCGAACTCTGAGCGCGCGGCGATAGGCGGCGCTGGCCTCTTCACGCAGCCCCAACCGCGCCAGCGCAACGCCCATATTGCCATGCGCATCAGCATGATCGGGCGACGCTGCTATCGCTTGCGCCAGCACCGCCAGCGCCTCTTCACAGCGATCCGCTTCGATCAGACACGAACCCATGTTGGCAAGCGTGCCCGCATGACCGGGCCGCAATGCCAGACTTTCGGAGAATACGGCCAGCGCGCCAGCATGATCCCCTGCTTTTTTCAAGGCAACGGCAAGGTTCTGGCAGCGCCCGGCATCGCCCGGATCGGCGGCGCGGGCCGCCCGGAATGCGGCGATGGCATCACCGGACAGCCCAGTGCGCTGCGCAACGATGCCAGCCAGAGTCAGCAGATCCGCATTGCCTGGCGCTTGCGCCAACAGCCGCTGCACCAGCGGCCGGGCAGAAGCGGGGTCGGCACCGTTCGCCAGACGCGCAGCTTCTTCCAGCAATTCCTTCATCATGCAGAAAGATCCCCTCGATGATTGGCGTAATTATGCATGTCCGCACAAAGCCGGACAAGACTGCGCGGTTTCTTGCGCTGATTACACAGTTGCAGGCTGATGTCCGGGCGAATGAGCCCGACACGCTGCTCTTTCAGGTTATGAAATCGGCCGAAAGCCCGGATAGTTTTGCTTTCACAGAGATCTTTCGAAATGCCGAAGCGCGCGAGGACCACGCCCAGAGGCCCTATCATGTCGCGATGTCTGCGGAAGGGTATGCGTGCCTCGATGGCGACCCCGATATCCGGACATTTGATCTTGTTGGCGCACCGGCGCAGTGACCGGGCTTGCGGGGCAGCTTGCGCTTGTGACGGGCGGCACCAGCGGCATCGGCTTAGCTATTGCAGCTCAACTGGCAGCAGCAGGCATGCGCGTGGCGGTCTTATCCGATGCCCCGCAACAGGAATTGGAAAGCGCTGTTGCTGAAGGCAGGCTGGTCGCAGCAATCCGCACCGACATTTCCGATGCTGCTGCGGTGACCACTGCCGTTGCCGCGATCGAAGCAGCGCACGGCCCGATCACGCGGCTGGTCAACAACGCCGCAATCTGGATGCCAAATCCGGTGCCTGAAAGCCCCATAGCGCTGTTCGACCGGCATATAGACGTGAATCTGAAGGGGAGCTTCTACGTTACGCAAGCGGTGATACCCGGGATGATCGCGGCGGGCGGTGGTTCTATCGTTTTTGTCGGATCGGTTAGCGGCATCGCAGGCCGGGCTGGCGATAGCGCTTACAGCGCATCGAAGGCCGGAGTGGCGATGCTTTCGCGCACTCTGGCGGCTGAGTTGGGGCCAAAAAATATCCGGATCAATTGCGTGTGCCCCGGTGCTGTGGCGACACCGCTTACCGCCGGTTTGCGGACGGCCGACGGCGAGCAGGCCATCGCAGCCCTTATGGTCGGGCACCCCAGCCCCCGCCGTGCCTTTTTTATGGAGCCAGAGCAGATTGCAAACATTGTTTGCTTCCTGCTCGACGACCGTTCGAACGCGCTACACGGCGCAGTTATCACAGCTGACGAGGGACTGACGGCAACAATGTGATTGCTCAAAAAGCGAGCCTATATCTGTTTGCGGAGAAGGAAAATACCATGGCTTTTATGCATGATGCTGGTAAAACCGGAGACGTGATCGTAAACATCGCCGATTGTAAAGAAGTTGCTCTCGGCGCCGGAACAACCATTCGCCTGCTACGCTTCAGCGAAGAAACTGGCGACTGGGTGCTTTGGGTTTGTATGCAGCCAGGTGCAACGTTCGCGCCGCACTGGCACCTTGGTCATGGCCAATATTTTGTAACCAAGGGCGAACTAATTTATGACGTCGGATCAGCCCCCGCAGGCACTTATGGGTATGAACCCATCGGATCGCGCCATACCGAGGCGCGCTGCGAACAGGTGACCGAGTACCTGTTCATGGGTCACGGCGCAGTGGCCTTTACCGACCAAAACGATCAGATACGGTTCGTACTCAACCACGAATTTCTGCGCGATATCGCAGGCGGCGCGGTAGTTGCCAATATCGCCAACGATGGGCTTGAGGCCGCCGCATGACCGCCACCTCTAATCCCCGAGCTGAAAGGCTACGGGCCATGATGGCGGCCGAAGGCTTGGATGCAGTTGTGTTGAGCCACCCGCACGATGTGCGCTACGCCACAGGATATCATTCAGTTCTCGAACGATGGGGCCAGATGGAACCGCTGGCTGCAGCCATCGTTCATGCCGATTCGGAGCGGCCGCTGACATTGGTAATCCCTGAAGCAAACCTTGGCCTCCTTGCGGTGCTGAACATTAACGATGAGGTTTGTTCGTTCGGCGAAGTACGCACTTTCGATATGCTGAACTTCTGCGAAGTCAGCCGTTATCTTGATCCGGATCGCAACGGCGGGCAACTGGCGGCCGATGCGGCAAACTTGATTGGCACGGTTGCCGGTGCGTGCCAGCCCGATGTCGCATCGGCGATAGCCCAAGCGCTCGCCGATCATGGCCTCGCAGGCAAGACCATCGGATTTGACGAGCCGCGGCTGTCGGAACGGACACGAAGCCGCGTCGACCATGTCTACCGGGATGCGCTTGATTTCATGATGCGCGTTCGCGTGGTCAAGACACAGGGCGAACTGGAACGATACCGCAAGGTGGGCAAGCTGGCGGACCGCATCATGGCCCATGCCAGATCGCTGCTGCATGAAGGGGCGGACTGGAACGATGTACAGGCGCGCGTTTGCGACTTTATGGTGCGCAATAAAGTGATCCCGATCGATGAAGGCGGGGTGCTGTTCGGCGGCTCTTATGAAAAAGATGATTTCATCCCCGACTTGTTCCGCACGCAAGGCAATCGCCCGCTCCGCGGCGGCGATATCGTAATCCTCGAAACACAAGGCATCCATGATGGCCTGTGGGTGGACATAAATCGCACCGCCGTGATCGGGCCCCCATCCGCCGCATATCGCCATCAGCACGACATTCTGCGCGATGCTTTTAACAAGATGGTAGATCATCTGCGCCCCGGCATATCCACCGCCAGCCTGCCAGCCATCGGAGGCGAATACCTTGCCGCGCATGGAGTGGCCACGCCTGAAAAACTGCTGGTTGTGGCTCATGGTATCGGCTTGATGCCGCTCGAAATTCCGCTCCCGTTTCCTTCGACCGGCCTAGCCGGGGTCAAGCAGGGATTTGTTCTGGAAGAGGGAATGCTGATCTCGTTGGACAGCCTGTATTTCGGCGCGCGGGTTGGCCCCTGCCATATGGAAAACGTCTACGCGATCACCGCGCACGCACCTGAACCTATGTATCTCACGCCGCTGGAACTCATCGAGGCTCCGCTTGCAGCCGCCCCAAACGCAGCAAGCCCTGCGCTTTCAAAAAGGATTGCATGATGACTGCTGTTGGCGACAACGACCGGGGCCTTGAAAAATACTTGAGGATGCAGCGCATCCGCCAGTTCGAAAACAAGGCTGAGGCCATCCACGCGCAAGGCGAAATTCCCGGCGCGCTGCACACGTATGCCGGCATGGAAGCATCGGGCGTCGGCGCGTGCATGGCGCTGCGCGACGACGACTACATGGTGGGCAATCATCGCAGCCACGGCCACCCGATTGCCAAAGGCGCCATGTTGCGCCCGCTGATGGCCGAACTTCTCGGCAAAACCACCGGCATCTGCAAGGGCAAGGGCGGATCAATGCACTTGTCCGACTTTTCGATGGGCAGCCTTGGCGAAACCAGCATCGTTGGATCGGGGGGACCAGTGGCCGTGGGCGCCGCCTTGGGAGCGCAGATGCAAGGGCTTGACCGGGTTGCGCTGTGCTTTTTCGGGGATGGAGCCAGCAGCGAAGGCGCGATCCACGAAGCGCTCAACCTTGCCGCAGTCTGGCAATTACCCGCTATATTCGTATGCGAGAACAACCGTTTCGGGATGTCCACACCAACATCTGCAGGCGTGGCAGGCGAGAACGTGGCCGACCGCGCGCATGGCTATGGTATCCCCGGCGTGATGGTGGATGGTCAGGATGTTGACGCGGTTGAAATCGCCGTGCGCGAGGCGGTGGACCGCGCGCGGAGCGGCAAAGGCCCGACGTTGATCGAAACCAAGACGTATCGCTACGGCGACCATGCAGTGAACATGGGTCGAGAATTGACCCCGCGCGGCCCCGACCATGAAGATTGGCTCGCCCGCGATCCGATCGTGCTGCATCGGCTGCGCCTTTTGGAACAAGGCGTGCCGCCTGCAGCGCTGGATGTAATTGAAGCGCAAGTTGCCGAGGAAGTGGACGATGCACTCAGCTTTGCGCGCGAAAGCGCCTATCCGGCCTTTGAAGAGGCCTTTGACCACGTGTTCGTCGATCGGCTTCCGATCCCCGAAGACGTTCTTGCTCACGCCTGAGGAAGCACCGCATCATGGCTAGGATTACGTATCTGGAAGCAATCCAGCAGGCTCAAATGGAGGAGATGATCCTCGATTCCCGAGTTTTCATGATGGGCGAGGACATTCGCTGCAATGTTTTCGGCACCACAACTGGTTTTCTCGAGAAATTTGGCGAAGCCCGCATTCGTGATACGCCGATATCGGAAAACGGGTTCATCGGCGCGGCCGGTGGCGCAGCCATTGTCGGAATGCGACCGATCGTGGACGCTACAATTTCATCGTTTCTGTTTCCGGCGATGGACCAGATTTGTTCGATTATCGCCAAATCAAGCTACATTTATGGCGGACAGGCCCGGCTACCATTGGTGATCCGCAGCTGCCTGTTTTACGGCAACTCCAATGCTGCGCAGCATTCCGACCGGCCCTATCCAATGTTCATGAACATGCCCGGACTGAAAATTATCGCCCCATCCAATGCGCGCGACATGAAAGGTCTGCTCAAAGCTGCGGTCCGCAGCGATGATCCGGTGCTCAGTTTTGAGGATTCCACCTGCTGGACCAATAAATCAGAAGTGCCCGACGACATGGATTTTGTGATCCCGCTGGGCAAGGGAGATGTGAAGCGCGAAGGCACCGATATCACCGTGATCGGGATTGCCGGCGCGGTCAACATAGCGCTCAAGGCGGCCGAACAACTGGCGCGCGAGGGCATTTCGATCGAAGTGGTGGACCCGCGCTCTCTGGTTCCGCTCGACCATGAGCTGATCCTGCGATCTGTGCGCAAGACCGGCCGCGCCATCTGCGTCGATCCTGCCCACAAAACCTGCAGCGCAGCCAGTGAAATTGCCGCGACAATTGCGGAGTATGCATTCGAGGCGCTTCGCGCGCCAGTGGTAAGAATTACTACGCCTGATACGCATCTGCCGTTCAGCCCACACATCGAAAAGCCGCTCTATCCCTCGGTAGCTCGTATCGTCGATGCCGCACGCCGCTTGGTGGGTGCTGGCACTCCTGTTCCAGCTTGAGGATCAGCATAATGTCGGAAATCACGATGGTACTGCCGCAATATGGCATGGGAATGCAGGATGGAGAAATCGTGCGGTGGCTGAAAGCTGAAGGCGAAAGGGTAACCGAAGGCGAGATTCTAGTCGAAGTGGAAGCAGCCAAGACTACGGTTGAGGTGCCAGCACCTGTATCGGGCACGCTGGTGCGTATTGTCGCAGCAGAGGGCGAAACGATTGACGTGCGGGCACCGATGGCGGTGATCTCGACCGACTGAACCCATTGACTGGCAGCCACGCATCTACCGAACGAAAGCGAGCAAGATGGCCATGGGCGCATCATTAAGAAGATGGTTGCTTCAGATCATCGCAGTGTTCATCTTCCTTGTCGGGGCAGTACTGACGGTAGGCGGTGCTTATCTTATCGTGATGGGCGGGACTGCATATTACCTTATAACCGGTATGGCCTGCGTCGTTTCCGGCGTTCTGATATGGCGTGCGGACCGATATGGGCCGGAGGGTTACGCTGCTATGCTGGCCGGAACCACTATTTGGGCTTTGTGGGAGGTGGGTGGTTCATTCTGGCAGTTGTTGCCCCGCCTCGCAGGCCCTGCGATTATCGGCCTACTGCTCGCGCTTGCACTTGGACCTTTGCAGCAAGAACCAAGGGGAACGGCCAATAAATCTGGTAGACGATCTGTGGCTCTGGCCACTGCGTGGGCGGCGCTGGCACTGGCCATCACGTTTTTCACTACGCCAGTGTTTGAGGTAGCACCATCCGCAGCAAGAGTGTCATCCTTGGCGCATTCGCAGTCTTTCTCCCAAGCACCTGTTGATGCCAAGTGGAGCGCTTATGGTGGTGACAATAGCGGAACGCGCCATTCGCCCGCGTCGGTTATTACGCCCGAAAACGTCACTATGCTGCGGCCCGCGTGGACCTTTGAAACAGGCGACACTGCGGCCAAACGCCCCGAAATCAAAGCGCCGATCTCCTTTATGGCAACACCGGTGATAGTGGATGACCGCGTTATCTTCTGCTCACCAACTGGGAAGGTATTTGCCCTCGATGCTGATACCGGACAACAGGTTTGGCTGCGCGATCCACACACGCGCACTGGCAACGCGCAAATGCTCAATTGTCGGGGGGTGTCCGTGCACCGCGATACAACCGCAATGGGGCTATGCGCAGGGCGCATCATCAGCACCACCGTAGACGGCCGGATGTTGGCCAGCGATGCGGAAACAGGCGCGCCTTGCCCTGATTTCGGCACCGATGGCAGCATCAATCTAGACACCGGAATGGGGGCAATCGACCCGCTGCGCAGCTACAGTTCGTCGCCGCCGGCAATCGTCGGAAATACCGCGATCCTGGGCGCTTATGTACGTGATAACTTTACACATGATGATCCTTCCGGAGTTGTGCGTGCATTCGATGTGAAAACCGGGCGCTTGCTGTGGGCATGGGACAGCGGCAAATCCGATGATGCTCCGCTTTCCGGAATCGATGACCAGTGGACTCGCGGTTCACCGAACGCCTGGAGCGTGTTCAGCGCCGATCCTGCTTTGGGGCTTGTTTATCTTCCGACCGGGAACGCCACGCCCGATCACGTCGGCACGCACCGCTCTGCGCTTCTGGAACGCTACGCCAGTTCAATAGTGGCGCTAGACGTGACCACCGGAAAGGTACGCTGGCATTTTCAGACGGTCCATCACGATCTTTGGGATTATGACATGCCAGCACAGCCGGTGCTGTTCGATTTTTCCGTTAATGGGCGGACGGTACCCGCACTTGCGGCTCCGACCAAACGCGGAGAAGTTTTTATCCTGGATCGGCGCACTGGCCGCCCGCTTACCGGTGTTGAAGAACGGTCCGTGCCACAAGGACGCCTCCCGGGTGAGTATTATTCACCGACGCAGCCGTTTGTTAACGGCTTTGCATCCTTTGCCCCCCCGCCCTTGACCGAAGCGGCAATGTGGGGTGTCACCCCCTTGGACCAACTGTGGTGCCGAATTCGTTTCCGTTCACTCGATTATGCAGGAATGTTTACGCCACCGTCTGAACGAGGCTCAATCCAGTATCCCGGCACGTTCGGAATGCTGAACTGGGGCAGCGTCAGCATCGATCCCATGCGCAAGTTCATGATTGTGAACTCGGCTGCTATTCCGCAAGAAGTACGCTTATTCCGTCACGCGCGGCAAGATGATCGCCCGGCGATAGCAAAGGACTCGCACGTGCCCGGCTATCTGCCGCAAATCGGAACTCAATATGGGGTCAGCCTATTCCCAATGCTTTCACCGCTTGGCATTCCTTGTCATGCTCCGCCTTGGGGACGAATTTCCGCTGTTGATTTGCGAAGCGGTAAAATAGCTTGGAGCCGCTCGCTCGGCACCACTGCTGATACTGCTCCGTTTCACATCGCCATACCAGGAGCATTCAATCTTGGCGGCACGGTAAACACCGCTTCGGGGTTATCATTTATCGGTGCCACGCTCGACAACTACTTACGCGCGTTCGATACGGAGACTGGCCGGGAACTGTGGCGCGGGCGGCTTCCCGCAGGTGGGCAAGCAACGCCGATGACATATGTGTCGAGAAAATCGGGCCGGCAATTT
Organism: Novosphingobium sp. Chol11; assembly: GCF_945870625.1. Classification (GTDB taxonomy): domain Bacteria; phylum Pseudomonadota; class Alphaproteobacteria; order Sphingomonadales; family Sphingomonadaceae; genus Novosphingobium. Next base: position 24,266 of record NZ_CAMBTS010000032.1, read on the forward strand.
GTGGTGATCGCTGCAGGGGGCCACATGTATATGCACACCACACCTGGTGATCATGTGGTCGCTTTTGCGCTGCCTATTCATTAACCAGGCTAAACAGGGTGCGTAGGCCACTCGATTGTTTCAAAACTCGCAAACTTCGAAAAAATTCGACACCATGTCGGTATGTGTTGTGACGGGCAGATCTCTTAAACGCCCCCGCAGAACACAAATCAATTTCGCCTCACATAACCCGGTACTGCGGATGCTCGCTGGCCAGTATCTCCAGCATCGGCAGCGGCAACGACCAGTCGAGCGCATCATCGCGCTTCGAAATCCGCCACTCGCCGCCGTGCGCCACGAATTTGTGGACATAGCGCCCGCCATACATCGTGCCGGAATAAGTGCCATCCTCGCCGACCTGCGCGCTCGCGCGCTCGACTTGCATCACCACCGGCACCAAGTCTGTCGCGCTGCCTTTGAAAAAGCCTTAATCGATCGCGGCTTCGGGCCATTAGCAACTGGCGTGTCCGTCTTCATCGAGCCAATCGAGCGAGCGCGAATAGCGCGCGATCACTTCGCCGATGGCCTGTTTGTCGAGCAGCGCCTGCAGGGCCTCATCACGACTCATTTGCGTACCGCCCACCATACCGGGATGTCGAGCGGAAACCGCTCCTGCGCCGTCTTCATCGCCTCGCTGGCATCATCGGGCAGCGCTGGATCGCTGGTCTGCGGCAAACCGCCGCCAGCGCCGGCCACCGGATCGACGTATTCCAGCTTGATACTATCCAGCACCGCGCCAAAATCATGACCCTCGTGGTGATCAGACATCTGATGGTTATAAAATGTCCATTTGTCTTTGAACGAGAGCAGGCAGTAATACATGTTGGGCTCTTGTCCCTTCCAGTATTCATAGCGAAGCACGCCCTCTTCGGTGGCAAACGTCTGGGTGACCATGTCGTGCATGATCGCCTCCCACTGTTCCTCTGTACCGGGCTTGATGGTGATATGCGCAAGCAGGGTGGTCATGCGGGGTTCTCCGTGGGGATGATGGCCGGGGTGATAGCAAGGTGCAGCGCGAGCGTGCCGAGCATGATGCCCGGTTGATGCAAAAATGTGTTGCCGGGCGCATAATCCATTCCGTCCAAACGGTCGAACAGCCGGTTCCAGGCAATCGTCTGCTCCAGCCGCGAAAGCCCGGTGCCCGGGCAGATTCGCGGGCCTGCCGAAAACGCCAGATGGCGCGTCACCGCATGGCGGTCGAGCTTCAATTCGAGCGGATCTTCGAACTCGTCCGGGTCGATATTCGCGGCGCCCCAGCGCAGATGAAGGGTAGATCCGGCTGGAACCTCAACGCCTTGAAATACTTCGTCCTGCGATGTGATCCGGGTAGAAAGCCCTTGCGTGGGTGAGCGCAGCCGCATGGCTTCCTCGATGAAGCTGCGGATGGCCGCGCGATCCGCCTTCAGCGTGTCGAACAGCCCGGGCCGCTCGCAGATCAGCTGCGCCTGCTCGACCAGCGCATATTGCGTGGTTTCCAGCCCGCCGATGATCATCGCATAGACGATCCCGTCGATCTCCGCGTCGGTCAGCTTGCGGTCCAGCGCGTCGTAATGGACCTGGGTCAAAAAGCTGATCATGTCGTCCTGCGGCTGCGCGCGCTTGGCCCGCACCTGGTCGCGCACATAGTCCGAAAGGCCGGCCAGCAGGCGAAACTTCTCAGTGGTCTGCTCGGGCGTCAGGATATTATTATGCCCGCAGCCGTGGACATAGGACATCACTTGCGCATTGCCCCAGATTTCCAGCTTGCCGATATCCTCCAGCGGGAAGCCCAGCACGCTGGCCATGGTCAGTTGCGGCAGCACGCGGGCGAACTGGCTGACAAAATCGATCGTCGGCTCGCCGATCCAGCGTTCGATTAGGCTATCGACATGGCCAGTGATCATCGCCTCGTGCCGCTTTGCGCCCGGACCAACCCACGGATCGGTCAACTGCTGGCGGTGCGCCCGCCACAGGTCGGGCGTGGGGCGCAAGGTAGCGATCGATTGCACCATGGCGTCGAGATCAGGCATTTCGCGCGCCAGTTTGCCGGTCTCGGCAATCTGCTCAATCAGCATCGAAAGCAACGGTGTGAACCGATCCCAATCACGCACCACCCGCGCCACATCAGCATATTTTGTAAGGACATAAGCGTCGCGGTCCGGGGTCAGCCCTTCGCCCGGCAGGCGCAGCACTGGCGCCTCTGTATGCAAAATGGGATAAGCTGCATACCAGTGCTCGGCCGCGCCGGGGCCGAAAAGATCGACGTCGCCTAGCGCGTGCGGGCACGCCATCGCGCTCAGATCAGGATTGGCCTGCGACATCGTACTCTCCTGTACATTTAATCAATACCAAAGCTTTATTTAGCTATTGTTGGCTGATAAAAAATTCAAGCCGGATTTTATTCGCTACACTCATATAAACGATTATCGCGATTGACTGCTGTCGAATTATTCGCCGCAACGAATAGGCAAAGCTCTATAAAACGAACAGATAGGAGTAAGACTATGCGGTAAATTTTTGGATTTGCAAGCGCTAGGGTCAGGACTCATTGATTGAGCCAGAAGATGGCGGACATGAAGGTGTGGGCGCAACGGTTGTTGCGGGTGTGGATGCGGCGCCAGTCTTTGAGCCTGCCGAACATGTTTTCAATCTTGTGGCGGCGACGGTAGAGGACCGTATCGTGAGGGATTTGCACCTTGCGATTGGCTTTTGAGGGGACGAACCCGCCATTCTTGTCCGGCGCTCCAGATGTCGTTCTCCGAAAAAGTCGTTGATTGTATGCCTACATTTTGTTGGAAACAGTCGGATTTACCAAAAAAATTAGTGCGGACGCCGGATATCAAATTCGGCGGCACGGCGCGGGTGGGGCCGGGGGGCGGGCGCGGTCCGAGACTCCCAGACCCACCATAAGCGCCCTTCCAACCTTGCCCACTATGCGCAGCACATAGTGGTCGTACTCAATTTCACTGAGCTTCCCCGCCATTTCTGGATGGAAAGGGCGATCATTCCGCTCCGTCATGGGGCGTTATGTCGATCGTCGAACCTAATCTGTACCGATCCATCTGCCATTAAGTGCCTACCGCCAAGGCAAAGAGTTGGCCTCACTTTATCGCGTACAGCAGTTTTTATTGCGTGCAGCGGTTCCCCATTCCCATCCCGATCGGCCTCGCCGAAGCAAGTCCGTTCGAGGATGCGGGTGCTAGAAGTGAAGCACATTGCAACTACCCTAGAGGCCCCTAGGAGCGCCCCGCATTGCTTCGGCAACCACGGGCAGCAGCGCTCCCGTCTTTCGCGCTGTAAGGCACCCCTGAGGCCTCCTGGGACTCTTTCGCTGCGCACGGCCGATGCGAAGGCCGGCGTTATCTCGTATCCTGCGACCCCCAACGCCTTTTCATCCCATTTGCCAACCCAAACCGCCTCAAGCATCTGATCCCAGCTGTTCCCCGTCAGCACCAATGGCACAGATTTGAGGTTGTGATTTAGAGCGGTTTCCACACGAAGTGACTCGGCGGGGATTCCTTTTGCGGCGGCGTTGTGATTCAGACTTCCTGCTGGTGGCAGGAGGCCAGCATGGATGGCACGAACGCTTTCACAGGATCTTCGGGACCGAGTTGTTGCAGCGATTGATAGCGGGCTGAGTTGCCATGCGGCGGCTGCACGGTTCGGGGTCAGCGTATCGAGTGCGATCCGCTGGCGAAGGCGTGCGCTGGAGCACGGTCAGGCAGTGGCCAAGCCGCGCGGCGGGGACCGACATTCGGGCAAGATCGAGGCGCATGGCGGCTTCATCCGGGAGCTGATCGCCGAGCAGGGAGACATGACCTTGGTAGAGGTTCAGGCGCGGCTGATCGAGCGCGGCGCCCCGGTCGGGATCGGCACAGTGCATCGCTTCTTCGTGCGCCACGGGATCACGCGCAAAAAAAGACTGGGCACGCAATCGAGCAGGACCGTCCCGACGTCCTGAGGCAACGTCGGCACTGGTTCGACGGTCAGATCGATCTCGAACCCGAACGCCTCGTCTTCATCGACGAGACTTGGACCGCCACCAACATGACCCGCAGTCACGGGCGCTGCCGGAAAGGCGAACGGCTGCGAATGGGCTTCCCGCACGGCCATCGCAAGACGACCACGCTGGTCGCTGGCCTGCGCATGACCGGTATGGTTGCGCCGATGGTGCTGGACGGACCGATCAACGGCGACTGGTTCGAAGCCTATGTTGCACAGGTCCTGGTGCCCGAGCTGCGCCCCGGCGACGTGGTCATCATGGACAACCTCTCCAGCCACAAGCGGGCCGCCGTGAAGGAAAGGATCGAAGCAGCCGGTGCAACCCTGCGCTTCCTTCCGCCATACAGCCCGGACTTCAACCCAATCGAGAAAGCCTTCTCCCGGCTCAAGGCTATGCTCCGCAAAGTGGGCGAGCGAACCGTCAGCGGCTTGTGGGACCTGATCGGCAGGCTCGTCGACATCTTCCAGCCAGACGAATGCGCCAATTACTTCAAATCCTGCGGCTATGAACCAGAATGAACGGAAACCGCTCTAA
>NZ_CAMBTS010000033.1 GCF_945870625.1 Novosphingobium sp. Chol11
GGCATGAACGACCATTTCATGCCGGTGGGAAAGCCCGCCCCGCCGCGCCCGCGCAGGCCGCTGGCCTTCATCTCGTCGATGATCGCATCCTGCCCGCGCGCCATCAGCGCCTTGGTATCATCCCAATCGCCGCGCATCTGCGCCGCCGCGAGGTTCCACGGCTGATAGCCATAGATGTTGGTGAAAATCCGGTCTTTATCGGCGAGCATCATCGGCTCCGTTGCTTGGCTTTTTGAGGCGCCAGCTCAGCGCGCAAAATGCGGCGCCGATCGTGATGTCCACGGCGCCGATTGCAATGTCAAAGGTACCCCGCGAGGCCGTCGCTAGATTGAGCACACCACAGAACGCGAAAATGATGCCAATGATGCCATTGAGCATCCACAGTTTCGACGAGGTTATCACCACTGCCCCCGGTAATCATGATTGGCCTCGGCCATCGCCGTCAGCGTGCTCAGCGCGCCGACCGGCTCCACTGTATGACGCCCCGGCAATTGCGTGCCCGTCTTGGGTTGACGACCCGCCGCCAGTTCATCGAGCACATGGTTCAGGGTTCCCGGCGTCAGATCCTCGTAATTGTCGTCGTTGATCTGCACCATCGGCGCGGACGCACAGTTGCCCATGCATTCCACTTCGGTCAGCGTGAACAGGCCGTCGTTCGTGGTATGCCCCAGATGCATCCCCCGCACCTTGCACGCCGCCATGATGTCGTCGCTCCCGCGCAGCATGCACGGCGTGGTGCCGCAAACCTGCACATGAAAGCGGCCCACCGGCTGCAAATTGTACATCATGTAGAAGCTCGCGACCTCAAGCACGCGGATCACCGGCATCTCAAGCTGCTTCGCGACGTATTCCATTACCGGCAGCGGCAACCAGCCTTGCGTGTTCGTCTCGGCCCCCACCTGCCGCTGCGCCAGATCGAGCAGCGGCATCACCGCCGAGCGCTGCCGCCCCGCCGGATAGCGCGCAATAATCTCGCGCGCCTTGTCCGCATTGACCGGCGACCACGCAAAACCGCCCCAGCGCGCGCGCAGCTCGGGGCTATCGGGTTCGGGATGACGATCAGACATTCAGCGGTGGTCCGTAAGGTTCAGGCGGGTGTCAATCCGGTCCAGCCGGTCGGTCAGTCGGTCGATCCGGCTGTTGACACCGGAAATCGCGATCAGCGAATTGCCAAGATGCTCTTCGACGACTGTCATGCGTAGCTTGAGATCACGCACGTCGAACTTCATCTCCGACATATCGGCCTGCATCTGCTTCAGCACTTCGAAGATCAGCTCGTTGGTCACGTCCGCCATGCGCACCTCCCCATCGGCTTGAGCCGAAGCAACCCCTCTCCAACCAGGTCACCCTGAACTTGTTTCAGTGTCCATGTCTCCGCTGACACGGAGCGCGCCATGGCCAGCCGACCTGTGGACCGGGTGTCTTTCCGGATGGCACCGCGCTTGCGGCCCAATGGACCCTGAAACAAGTTCAGGGTGACGGGACCGGAGAGGTTGGACTTGGCCGCGCTCACCGGATGAACTCCACACGGGCACACTTGTCGCCCTCGAAGCTGTAGACCACCATAACGTCGAACGGCGTGGCCGCCGCGCTGCGCCGCACCCGCTCGTGAAACACGACATAGTCGCCCAGCTCATAGGCAGTGATGATCTCGGCGCGGTTCTCGGGGTATTCGGCAAACATCGCCTTGAGGCCGCTGCGCGTGCCCTCGCGGCCCTCGCGCACCACCGCCCCGCGATAGCCCGCCTCGCAGGCATCCTCGGTCATCAGCGCGACATAGGCATCGGCATCCTGCGCGTTGTAATGCGCGATCATCTGGGTGGCGGTGTCCAGACGGTTAGTCATCCCAGCGCCCCGTCCAAATGAATGGGTTTTTGCCCGCCCGATGGCGCTTCATGGCAATCCACCATGAGCCAAAGCCAAGACCAAGGACGAGGAGTGGAAAGAAAATGCTCACCGATCACACTCCCCAAACACCACATCGATCGCGCCGATGATCGCGGTCACATCCGGCAGCATGTGGCCCTTGGCCATGAAGTCCATCGCCTGCAGGTGCGAAAACGCGGTCGGGCGGATCTTGCAGCGATAGGGCTTGTTGGTGCCGTCGGCGACCAGATAGACGCCGAACTCGCCCTTGGGGCTTTCGGTCGCGACGTAGACTTCGCCCGCGGGCACATGGAAGCCTTCGGTGTAGAGCTTGAAGTGATGGATCAGCGCTTCCATCGATTGCTTCATCTCGGCGCGCTTCGGCGGTGAAACCTTGCGGTCATCGCTGGAAACCGGGCCTTCGGGCATTTCGGCGAGGCACTGCTTCATGATCCGCGCGGACTGGCGCACTTCCTCGACGCGCACCATGAACCGGTCATAGCAATCGCCGCTGGTGCCCACCGGCACTCCGAAATCCATGCGGTCATACACATCGTAAGGCTGGCTCTTGCGCAGATCCCACGGGATGCCCGATCCGCGGATCATCGGCCCGGAAAAGCCCCAGGCAATCGCATCGGCCTTGCTCACGGTGGCGATATCGACATTGCGCTGCTTGAAGATGCGGTTGTCGACCACCAGGCTCATCGCGTCTTCGAACAATTGCGGCAGCCGTGTGTCGAGCCATTCGCCGATATCGACGAGCAGCTTCAGCGGCACATCCTGATGCACCCCGCCGGGGCGAAACCACGCCGCATGCATCCGCGCGCCGCTCGCCCGCTCGAAGAAATTGAGGCAATCCTCGCGCACTTCGAACATCCACAGGTTCGGCGTCATCGCGCCGACATCCATCACATGGCTGCCAAGGTTCAGCATGTGGTTGCAGATGCGCGTCAGCTCGGCAAACAGCACGCGCAGATATTGCGCGCGCAGCGGCACTTCGAGATTGAGCAGCTTCTCGATCGCCAGCACATAGGTGTGCTCCATCGCCAGCGGCGAGCAATAATCCAGCCGGTCGAAATAGGGCAGAGCCTGCAGATACGTCTTCTGCTCGATCAGCTTCTCGGTGCCGCGATGCAGCAGCCCGACATGCGGATCGATCCGCTCGATGATCTCGCCATCGAGCTCCATCACCATGCGCAGCACGCCGTGCGCCGCCGGATGCTGCGGGCCGAAGTTGATCGTGTAGTTGGCGATCACATCATCGCCGGTGGTCGGCGATTGTTCGAGTTGGAGGGTCATGCAGGCAGCTCCCCAAAACCAGCTTCGTCATGCTGAACTTGGTTCAGCATCCATCGTGCCGCAAGCGCTGAGCGCACAGGAAAATCCCGGGCCACCGGATGGATGGACCCTGAAACAAGTTCAGGGTGACGAGAAAAGGCCCTGATACCATCGTTGCCGGTGGTCGGCGATTGTTCGAGGCTCAGGCTCATTTCGGGGCTCCCTCGGCGGCCTTTTCATCGCCCGGCAACACGTACTCCGCGCCCTCCCACGGGCTCATGAAGTCGAATTGCCTGAGGTCCTGCGCCAGCGCGACCTTCTCATAGACCACGCGCTTTTCCTCTTCGGAATAGCGCAGCTCGACATAGCCGGTCAGTGGGAAATCCTTGCGGAACGGGTGGCCCTGGAAGCCATAGTCGGTGAGAATGCGCCGCAGGTCCGGATTGCCCGCAAACAGCACGCCGAACATGTCGTAAACCTCGCGCTCATACCAGCCCGCGTTGGGCCACAGCGTCGTCACCGTCGGCACCGGCGTCGCCTCGTCGGTCGTGACCTTCACGATCAAGCGCAGATTGCGCGTCACGGAGAGCAGGCAATAGACCACCTCGAACCGTTCTGGCCGCGAAGGGTAATCGACCCCGGCCATATCCATCAGCTGCTGAAACTCGTGCTCGTCGCGAAGCAGGCGCAGCGCGTCTTCGATACTATCGCGCGCCACCGTCAGCACGATCTCGCCGTGCTCCTCTTTGGCGGCCACGATCATCTCGCCCAGCGCGGCGACCAGCGTGTCTTTGACGCCGTCAAAGGCGCTGTACTTCGGAGCGGAATGGACAACAGTCATGCGTTCGCCCTCACCGCTCCAGCGTCCCTACCCGGCGGATCTTGCGCTGCAATTGCATAACGCCGTAAAGCAGCGCCTCTGCCGTCGGCGGGCACCCGGGCACATAGATATCGACCGGAACGATCCGGTCGCAGCCGCGCACCACCGAATAGCTGTAGTGGTAATAGCCGCCGCCATTGGCGCAGCTACCCATCGAGATCACATACTTGGGGTCCGACATCTGGTCGTAAACCTTGCGCAGCGCCGGGGCCATCTTGTTGCACAAGGTGCCGGCCACGATCATCACGTCCGATTGGCGGGGGGAGGCGCGCGGGGCCGCGCCAAAGCGCTCCATGTCATAGCGCGGCATGTTGACATGGATCATCTCGACCGCGCAGCAGGCAAGGCCGAAGGTCATCCACCACAGCGAGCCGGTGCGCGCCCATTGAAACAGCTCTTCGGTCGAGGCGACCAGAAAGCCCTTGTCCGAAACTTCGGCGTTCAGGCTGTCGAAAAACGCCTGATCCGGCGCGGTCGGCAGATCGGCTGCCGAAGCCGGGATGATCGAGGATGGGGCTGCAGAAGGCGGGGTCATTGTGCTCATTCCCAGTCCAGTGCCCCTTTTTTCCAGGCATAGATGAAGCCGATGATCAGTTCGGCCAGAAAGATCATCATCGTCGTCCACCCGGCCCAGCCGCTCTCGTGCAGGCTGACGGCCCAGGGGAACAGGAATGCAGCCTCGAGATCGAAGATGATGAACAGGATCGCCACGAGATAAAACCGCACGTCGAACTGGCTGCGCGGATCTTCGAAGGCGGGAAAGCCGCATTCGTACTCGCTCAGCTTTTCAGCATTCGGATTGTGCGCGCCGGTCAGCCGCGCCACGCCCATCGGCAGGAACACAAATGCCGATGATAGCGCCAGCGCGATGCCCAGAAAGATCAGGATCGGCAGATATTGCGCCAGATAGGGGAGTTGATCGACCAATGGGTTGACTCGCCTGTTGCTAGGATGCCCAGCGCCCTAGTCGCCGCGCGGCGGAGGCGCAAGTAGGGTGCGCCGCAACATGGGCGGTTAAGCAATCCTTTTTGGGCATAGTGGAGGACAAGGGCCGCCCGGCCCTCACTGCCCAATGCCTGAATTGCAAATGCCATAACGGTCCGCTAGATAGGCGCAAAAGCCGTTTTGTGCCCTCCCTACCCGCTAGAAAGAAGCCCAGCCATGGCCCAGTTTTCCGCCGCCGATCCGGTCGTTATCCTGTCTTATGCCCGCACCCCGATGGGCAGCATGCAAGGCGCGCTCGCCGATGTTTCCGCCACCGAACTTGGCGCCACCGCGATCAAGGCTGCGGTTGAGCGTGCAGGGATCGCCGGCGAGCAGATCGACCGGGTTTACATGGGCTGCGTTCTCCCCGCCGGCCTCGGCCAGGCCCCTGCGCGCCAGGCCACGCTGAAGGCCGGGCTGCCGATGTCGGTGCAAGCCACCACGGTCAACAAGGTCTGCGGCTCGGGCATGCAGACGATGATCATGGGCGCCGAAGCGCTCGCCTCGGGCAGCGCCGATGTGATCGTCTCGGGCGGGATGGAAAGCATGACCAACGCGCCGTACCTGCTCAAGAAGCATCGCTCGGGCGCGCGAATCGGGCATGATACCGCTTACGACCACATGTTCCTCGATGGGCTGGAAGACGCCTACGAAGAAGGCCGCGCCATGGGCACTTTCGCGCAAGACACTGCCAACGAGTACCAGCTGACCCGCGCCCAGCAGGACGATTACGCCATCGAATCGCTGCGCCGCGCGCAAGGTGCGATTGCCGATGGCGCGTTTGCCGCCGAAATCGTCGCGGTCACGGTCAAGTCGCGCAGCGGCGAAACCATGGTCGATACCGACGAAGCCCCCGGCAAGGGCAAGCCCGACAAGATTCCGTCGCTCAAGCCCGCTTTTGCGAAGGACGGCACGATCACCGCCGCCACCTCGTCCTCGATCTCGGACGGTGCCGCCGCGCTGGTGCTGACCCGCGCCAGCGTCGCTGCCGCTCATGGCCTTACCCCCGTCGCCACCGTGATCGCGATGGCCGCGCATTCGCAGCTGCCCAAGGATTTCACGATCGCCCCGGTCGGCGCGATCACCAAGCTGCTGGACAAGGCTGGCTGGAGCGTGGCCGATGTCGATCTGTTCGAAGTGAACGAGGCCTTCGCCTGCGTCGCGATGTTTGCGATGCACGATCTGGGCATCCCGCATGACAAGATCAACGTTCATGGCGGCGCCACGGCGCTCGGCCATCCGATCGGCGCATCGGGCGCGCGCATCATCACCACGCTGATCGCCGCGCTCCAACGCCACGGCAAGAAGCGCGGCGTCGCCAGCCTGTGCATCGGCGGCGGCGAAGCCACCGCAGTGGCAGTCGAACTGGCCTGATCGAGCCGCCCCGGCGAAGGCCGGGGGCTCCACTCAGGACAAACGCAACCGCGGCACATCGCCGCCCGAGGCCCCGGCGGTCGCCGCGGAGCATCGCGTTAAGGTGCTGCCGCGCCCCATAGCGCGGTTTTGGCCATAAAGCCCTGCCGCCCGCCCACGTTGATCTTGCACCATTGCCCGGGGCATGGCCCCAGCCACGCGATCACGCCGGGCTTGGCGCGCCACAGCACTTTGCCCGACCCGTCTTCGTTCTCGCGGATCTCGGCCACCGCGCCTTTGACGATCGCAGCGCGTTCGCGCCCGACGAACTGGCGGAGCATCCATCCGCGCGCGCCGTCCGGGTCTTCGATCAAGACCCAGCCACTCATCGTGCGCAGCACTTTGACCGGCAGGCCGCTGCGCTGGTAGACCCAGCTGATGCGATATTCGCGCCCCGGCCCCACGCGCAAGTTGGCCATCGGCTTGCGCAACGAGCCCCAGAACGGCACCTCGCCGGGGCCTTGCGCCGATGCCGCCGTGCCCGGCATCATCATCGCGGCACCCGCCAGAATTATCTGCATCGCAAACTTCGTCGGCACGCCGGTGTCACCTCTTTTGCTCGCGCGGCCTTGCCGCCTGCCCGATCGATACAGAATTTGCCTGCGCAGACAACCCAGCCGCTTGACCATCTGTTCCCGGTCGGCTTAGCGAGTGCACGCCATGCACGATCGTGATCGCAATAGCCAAGCCGCCGCCGCCGATCATCGGCAAACGCGGCGCATCGCGGGCAAGCCGCGCGTGGTCATCACCCGCCGCCTGCTTCCGGAAACCGAAGCGCGCATGGCGCAGCTGTTCGATGTCCGCGCCAATCCTGATGACCAGCCGATGCCGCGCGAGGCGCTGATCGCCGCGCTGCAAGAGGCGCATGTGCTGGTGCCCACGGTCACCGACCGGATCGATGGCGCGATGATCGCCGCTGCGGGCGCGCAGCTTGGCCTGATTGCCAATTTCGGAGCAGGCATCGAGCATATCGATCTTGCGGCGGCGCGCGCGCGGCGGATCATGGTGACGAACACGCCGGGCGTCTTTACCGAAGATACCGCCGATCTTACCTTCGCGCTGCTGATCGGCGTCTCGCGCCGGGTGGTCGAAGGCGGGCGGGTGCTACGCTCGGGCGAATGGACCGGCTGGGCCCCAGCCACCCTGCTCGGCCACCGGATCAGCGGCAAGACCTTGGGCATCGTCGGCATGGGCCGCATCGGCCAGGCGGTGGCGCACCGCGCGCGCGCCTTCGGGCTTGATGTGATCTACCACAATCGTCACCGGTTGCCCGAAGCCGCTGAGCGCATGTTCGGCGCGCGCTATCAGGCCGATCTCGATGCCTTGGTGGCCGAGGCCGATATCATCACGCTGCACTGCCCGGCCACGGCAGACACTCACCACCTGATGGACGCACGGCGCATCGCGCTGATGAAACCGCATGCCTATCTGGTCAATGTCGCGCGCGGAGAACTGATCGAGGAGAACGCGCTGATCGAAGCGCTTGAGGCCGGGCGCATCGGCGGCGCAGGGCTAGATGTGTTTGCCGATGAGCCGCGCATCGATCCGCGCCTGCTGCGGCTGGGCAATGTGTCGCTGCTGCCGCACATGGGCAGCGGCACGTTCGAAGGCCGCCTCGCCTCGGGCGACAAAGTCATCGCCAATATCCGCTTCTGGGCCGATGGCCACCGCCCGCCCGATCAGGTGCTCGAAGGCTGGGCCTGAGCCGCCCTTCCCCCGGAATTTTGCCAGTCCGCTTGAAGCGCGCGGCCGCATTGGCCTAAGGCCGCGCTGGCAAGGCACGAGGGAGAGAGACACATCATGCGCAAGCTGATCGCGATGGCCGCTGCAGGCGCAGCGCTGGTCCTGCCGCTCATGGCTTGGGCGCAGGACACCGACGTGGCAACGCTCGATGTGGCCGATAGCGGCGACACCGCATGGGCCTTGGCCGCCTCGGTCATGGTGCTGTTCATGGCCCTGCCGGGCCTCACCCTGTTTTATGGCGCGCGGGTGACCGCGAAAAACTTCCTGTCGGTCGCGGCGCAGATAGGCGCGATCACTGCGATCTGCTCGCTGCTGTGGGTTGTCGCCGGGTATACGATTGCCTTTGGCCAGATCACCAATGGCTGGCTGGGCAGCGGCAATGCCTGGATGCTGATCGATCTGGGCAATGTGCGCGGCGATACTGCCGTGCCTGAAAGCGCCTTCGCGCTGTTTCACATGACCCTCGCGGTGTTCGCAGCGGCGCTGATGGTGGGCGCGTGGGCCGGACGCGCGCGCTTTGCCTGGGTCATCGCGTTCAGCGCCGTGTGGTCGCTGATGGTCTATGCCCCGATGGCGCACTGGATCTGGGGCGGCGGCTGGCTGGCCTCGCGGCTGGGCACGCTCGATGATGCGGGCGGGCTGGTGATCCACACCGCCGCCGGGGTTTCCGGGCTGGTCGCCGCGATGCTGATGGGCAAGCGCAGCGGCTTTACTGGAGCGCCGATCCCGCCGCATGCCGCGGGCCTTGCCATGGCGGGCGGTGCGCTGCTCTGGGCCGGATGGCTGGCGCTGTTGGGAGGAGCGGCGCTGGCGGCCACCGATGATGCAGCCGCCGCCATGATCAACGCCCATGTCGCGGCCTGCGCGGCGGCGCTGGTGTGGCTGGTGATCGAAAGCTTCGCAGTCGGCAAACCCTCGGCGACCGGCTTTGCCACCGGCGCGGTGGCCGGGCTTGCCGCCGTTTCTTCTGCTGCTGCCAGCATCGCACCGGGTGCGGCCATGCTGCTCGGAGGTGCCGCTGCGTTGCTCAGCTATCCCGCTATGCTGCTGATCCGTCGCAGCCTGGCCATCGACGATGCGCTGGGCGTGTTTGCGGTAAACGGCGTGAGCGGCATGGTCGGCGCGGTCCTGCTCGCCGCGTTCATCGATCCGGCGCTGGGCGGCACCGGCTTTGCGCCGGGCATGGGCCTTGTCAGCCAGATGGTCGCGCAGATCGCGGCGGTCGGTGTGGTCGCGGCGTGGAGCGCCATCGGCACGGTGGTCGCGGCGCTCATGGTCTCAACCGTCATCCCGATGCGCGTGACCGAAGACACCGAGCGCGAAGGGCTCGATTTCATCAACCACGGCGAGCGCGCCTGGGGCGAATGATCGCGGCGCGCATCGACGCGTGATCCGGCCCGCCTTTCAGGATAGCGAACCAAGCGGCCCACCGGGCAATTCAAAGTGCGCCTCGAACACGACGCCGCCGGGCAAGAATTTCACGCGGGCGACGTCGGAACCGTGCGGCGCAAAGGCCTGTTCGATCAGAATGGAGCCAAACCCGGTGTGCGAACGCGCGGCCACTGCCGGGCCGCCGCTTTCGGTCCAGCTCAGCGTCAAACGCGGGACATCGCCTGCCCGGTCGATGTGCCAGCGAATGGCCACACGCCCATGCGCGACCGAAAGCGCGCCATATTTGATCGCGTTGGTGCCCAATTCGTGGAATGCCATCGCAATCGCAAGCGCGGTCTGCGCATCGATCCAGACACTTTCGCCTTGCACGTCGAACCGGCTGCTATCGACCCCGCCATGCACCTGCAGGCTCTCCGCCACGATAGCGCGCAGATCGGCACCTTCCCAGCGCTCGCGGGTCAAGAGGCCTTGCGCCGAGGCCATGGCCTGAATCCGGTTCTCAAAGCTCTTCCAGACTGATTTGTCGGCAACCGCGTCTTTCAGGGTCAGCCGCGCAATCGCCTGAACCACAGTCAGTGTGTTGCGCACTCTGTGTTCGAGTTCGCCCACCAGCAGCCGGCGCAGCGTTTCTGCATTCCTGCGCTCGGTGATGTTCATGCTGACGCCGAACATGCCGATTACCTCGCCCTCGGCGTCATGGATCGGGCATTTGGTTGAAAGATAAGTCTGCGCGGCTCCCTCACCGGTCAACACTTCTTCCAAGGTTTCGGCTGCATTCATGGCCATCACCCGCGCATCTGCGGCGACGAATTTCTGCGCCTCCGCAAGGTCGTCGTGCCATTCAAGATCAGACCGGCCGCGGATTTCGTCCCATGTCCGGCCCAAAGCCTTGAGCACGGCGTGGTTGGCGTAGACCATCCTGCTGTCGAGATCTTTGGCATATATGAAATGATGGCTAGCCTCGCCGATCTTGACCAAAAGGTCAGCGGTAAAGGCGGCCAATTTGTCGCGGGGGACCAAGTCGGTTATGCTCAAGGTAACACCTTTCGTACCGTCTTGAAGCGCCGCAGACAGGGCACAAGGTTAGGTGCGTAAATAACCGTTGGGAGCTTCGCTGCCTGCTCCGGTTTCAGCTCGGTGCAAATAGTTCCCTGAGTTATCGCATTTTAATGCTTGAAGATAGACTGCTTTGAACATGCCCCGTAGGCATGTGCCGTTTGAACAACCGTTCGGCGCAGACGATTTCGCGTATGGGCCACGCCGCCCAGTGCACAAATCCAGCCGCTTCAGCGCGCCGCGCGCATCATGCCCCAGAATTGCGGGCCTGCGGGCACCTGCCAAGTGTGAACGATCTCGAAGCCCAGCGCGCGGTATATCGGCAGATTCTTGGGATCGGCGGTTTCCAGATAGGCCTTGCTGCGTTCGGCATCGGCGCAGGCCAGCCCGGCGCGGATCGCCGCGCCGCCAAAGCCCTTGCCCTGATTCCCGGAATGGCAGCCTGCCATATGCAGATACCAGCAATCCTCGCCCGGCAAGTGCGCCTTGATCATGTTGGAGACTTTAAGCGCGCGAAGCGAGGCCGTGCCGAAAATGCGGATGAAGGGCAGCAAGGTGCGCGCCTCGTCCAGCCGGCTTTCGTGAACGCGCCCCGGCACGCGCCATGCCGTCGCTGCCTCCCCGCCTGCCGTCATCATCACCCGGCCCGCTTTGATGTCTTCGCCCACGATGATGCGAAAGGCGCGCGGCAAGGCGGCGCGGCGCTTCTCGGCGCGGGGCACGATATACGAAAATGCCGGCTCATTCTGGAAAGCATCCGCCAGCGCTGCGACCACCGTATCAAGGTCGGCCATCTGCGCCCGTCTGCATCTGGGCTTCTCGATTTCCATGACACCCCTTCCTGCGCAACGAACCAATGGCTTGCATTGCGCAGCGCACAGCTCAAAAAATTTTCCTACATCGGGCAAAACTGCAAGGTTGCCGCGATGCTCGCCGCGCACCTCCAACCCGATACCAAACCCGCTGGCAAGGCCGCGAGGGGGGCCTTGCTGTTTTGTCCTCTGGACTGTGTCAACTTCGTCAACTTGGGCGCTTCCCGCGCTGCCATGCCCGCAACGTACGCCCCCGCCCCCACTCCGGCGAAGGCCGGAGCCTCCATCGGCACTGCGCGCAATGGCCCGAAGCCCAGACCCGCGCCGGGACGCCAAATGGCCCTGCCATTTCGCGCTCAGGACTGTGTCAACTATGTCAACTTAGGCTCAGTCGCCAGTCAGGATGCGGTCGACCAGTTGCTTCACAGTCGGCGTGAAGTTGTTGGAGTAAAACGGGTCCTGCCCAAAGCGATAGGCAGAATGGCCCGCAAACATCAGGTTCTGATCGACATCGCCGCCGTGCGCGATGTCCTGCAGCGTTTTCTGGATGCAGAAGCTGCGCGGATCTGCAAGCCGTCCGGTGCTCCAATCGTCGTGGTCTTTCCACGCGGAAAACCCGCAGAACGAGAGGCAGCCCATGCAATCGGTCTGATCCTTGCGGATCGTGTCGCGCTCCTCGGGCGTCACAAACACCAGCGTGTCATCGGGGGTGCGCAAGGCGGCGGTGAAACCCGCCCCGAACCAGCCGCGCGCATTGTCGCGGTCGGTCGGCGTGACCCAGAAGTTCTTGCCTTTGACCCCGACATCGAGCTGCACCGTATGCTCGCCCGCCGCGACGCGCGAGTAAGGAATCTGGCGCTGCGAGCGGGCTTCGAGGTTGCGCAGATACGGATTGCGCACCGCCGAGGAGTAAAAACCCGTGGGCGAAAAGCGGTGGAGCAGCACATCGCCCGGCGCGATCTTGCGCAAATGGTCTTTCCAACCCTGCGGGATCGGGCTTTCCTGCGTCAGCAAGGGCCGCGTACCGAATTGAAAGGCAATCGCGCCAAGCTCGGGATTGTCGATCCAGTTTTCCCATTCGCGCAAAAACCAGACGCCGCCTGCCATCACGATCGGCACGGATTCACTGACACCTTCGGCGCGCATCGTCTCGCGCACCGCTTTCACGCGGGGATAGGGGTCTTCCGGCTTCCTGGGATCTTCGGCATTGGACAGGCCATTATGCCCGCCCGCCAGCCAGGGATCCTCGTAAACGACCGCGCCCAGCCCTTCTGCAAACTTGTGATAAGCCCGCTTCCACAAAGCGCGAAAAGCGCGCGCCGAAGAGATGATCGGCAGATACTTGACGTTGAACCGCGAGGCGATCTCCGACAGCTTATAGGGCATGCCCGCGCCGCACGTGACGCCGGCCACCAGGCCCCGGGTCCGGTCCAGCACACCTTCGAGGATCGGCTGCGCGCCGCCCATCTCCCACAGCACGTTGATATTGATCGCGCCTTTGCCGCCGGCCAGATCATAAGCGCGGCGCACTTGCTCGACCGCGCCATCGATGGCGAAAGTGATCAGCTGTTCGTGGCGTTCCTTGCGGGTCAACTGCTCGTAAATCTGCAGAATGATCTTGCCAGTGGCATCATAACTATCGGCGTTGACCGCGCTGACCGTGCCGATCCCGCCCGCCGCGGCCCATGCGCCCGAGCTCATGTGGTTAGTCGCCGCCACGCCTTTGCCGCCCTCGATCAATGGCCAGACTTCTCGTCCGCCATAGAGTATCGGCTTCAACCCCTTGAACTCAGCCATAGTTATCCTTTTGCCGCCGCGCCGTCCCCTGCGCGGCAGGGTTTCATTTCGCCCGGTTCAGGCCGTCGCTGGGTAGTCTTGGTGAACTGGGCATAATAACCCGGGTTGCCCAGAATAGGGCGAAACGCCGACAAACGAAAGCCTGCCGCCGCAAATTCGCAGGTCAGCAGGGCGGGCGTGATACCATGATGGTCGCTCGGTCGGTCGAGATCGACCACGACGATATGTCCGCCGTCCTTCAGCGCCGGCCAGATACGCCAAAGGAAGGCATAAGGCTGCGCCACTTCGTGATACATATGGATCATGAAAATGCGGTCGAAGCTGTTTTCCGGAAGGCGCGGATCATCCGGCGTGCCCTGCACGATCGAGATCGCGGCCAGCCGCTCGCGCTCCGCCCGGGCGCCAAGCCGGCTCAGCGCGCGGGCATCGATATCCTGCGCCAGCACGCGGCCCTTGGCGCCGACGCGGCCAGCCAGCCGCACGGTGTAATAGCCCTCGCCTGCACCGATATCGGCTACGCTCATGCCCGGCACCACTCCGGCCAGATCCATCACGCTGGCCGCTTCCTTATGCAGATCACGCTCGTTTTCGGTCGACCATTGGGTCGAAACGATCGAGGAAACGGGGCGTTCGGCCTGCGGAAACACGAGCTGCCCGGGAACCTGGTCAGATTGCCCCGAACTTTGCCCTGAGGTTTGGGCGGCCCCCTGACATGCCACCAGCGCTGCGCAAGACAGCAGCAGGGCAAGCCGGGCCGACCAAGCCCAGTTCGATCCGGGCCGCCTCAATCGTCGTCCTCCACGGTCACCTTCTCGCCCGTCACCCGCTGCGCTAGCGCGGCGGCCATGAACGGATCGAGCGCGCCATCGAGCACTTCGGAAGGGTTGGTGCTGACCAGGCCGGTGCGCAGGTCTTTGACCTGCTGATAGGGCTGGAGCACATATGAGCGGATCTGGTGGCCCCAGCCGATCTCGGTCTTGGCGGCATATTCTCCGGCCGTGACCGCCTCGCGCTTGGCCAGCTCGGCCTCATATAGGCGCGCCTTGAGCATGCCCATCGCGGTCGCCCGGTTCTTGTGCTGCGAACGGTCGTTCTGGCTGGCGACGATGATCCCGCTGGGAATGTGGGTCAGGCGCACCGCCGAGTCGGTGGTGTTCACATGCTGCCCGCCCGCCCCGCTGGCGCGGTAGGTATCCATTTTGATATCCGCCGGATTGATCTCGATGTCGATATCGTCATCGATCACCGGATAGACCCAGACCGAGCTGAACGAGGTGTGCCGACGCGCCGAGCTGTCATAAGGGCTGATCCGCACCAGCCGGTGCACGCCGCTTTCGGTCTTGGCATAGCCGTAGGCGTTCTCGCCCTTGATCAGCAGCGTGGCCGATTTGATGCCCGCCGCTTCGCCGCCGTGATAATCGACCAGTTCCACTTTGTAACCATGCCGCTCGGCCCAGCGCGCATACATCCGCTGCAGCATCTCGGCCCAGTCCTGGCTTTCAGTGCCCCCGGCTCCGGCATGCACTTCGAGGAAGGCGTCATTGGCATCCGCCTCGCCCGCCAGCAGCGCCTCGACCTTGTCGGCATCGGCGCGCGCCGCGAGCGCGGCCAGCGTGGCCAAGCCTTCGTTCACGATGATCTCGTCGCCTTCCATTTCGCCCAGTTCGACAAATTCGATCGCATCGGCCATTTCCTGGCTGATCTGGGTGACGGTGCCGATCGACGCTTCCAGCCGCCGCCGCTCGCGCATCACCGCCTCGGCCGCTTTGGGATCGTCCCACAGCTTGGGGTCTTCGACCCGCGCGTTCAGTTCATCGAACCGCCGCAGCGCGCGGTCCCAATCGAGGAACTTTCGCACCAACCGCAGTGCAGCCTCGATGCGATCAATGTAAGCCTGCCCCTCGGCACGCATGGGCTTGGTCTCCGTGATACAATAACCACGCCGCTTAGCGCAGCGGCGCGCCAAGTAAAGCGCGCTCTGGCAAGGCTTGCCCGGCGCGCGGCCGCGCTGGGACCACTTTATCGCCGGAAATTCAGTGCGAACCGTGGATTTTCTGCACCGCTGCCAAAGTGAGCTTCACATGGTCACGGTAATCCATGTCGGAGTGAACCAGCACGATCTTGCCCGCTTGGTTGATCACATAGCTGGTACGCTTGGTATACCCGGTCGAGATACCGACGGCTTTCAGATCAACGTCATAAGCCTTGATCACTTCCTTTGAGGCTGCAGCAACGGCAAACTTGTCGCGGCACTCCTCAGTCGAAAAGCGCTGCAGCGTAGGGATGTCATCGTTGGACATGCCGACCACGGTGGCGCCTGCCTGCGCGAACTTGCCGCTGTTTTCAGCAAACGCATGCGCTTCGAGGGTGCACCCTTGCGTGAACGCCTTGGGGTAGAAATACAGCACTACGGGTCCACGCTTCAGCGCTGCCTGAAGATCGAACGTAAACGGTTTGCCCGCCAGCGCGCCGGGGGCCGAAAAGGCCGGTGCTTTGGTGCCTTGCGGCAATTCAGCATGCGCAGCAGCGGGAACGAACAGGGCGAAGGCCGCAAAGACGGCAAGAGTGCGAGTGTTCATATCTAGCTTATAGCAGGCCCAAGCGAAAGCTGAAACCGGCATCTTGGGCAATCCTATATCATCACGACTATGTCATCAGGCGCTAGATCCCGGCCTGCTCCTCAACCACGACGGTGTCTTCGGCCACATCGGGTTCGGCGACAGGCGCGCCCGTCTGCGCAGCGCGCGCGCGCCGCAGCACATCGAGCACCGCGCTGCGGGTGGACAGATCGCTGCCGTCGCGCGCGGTGCGGCGCGGCTCGGTATCTGGCTTGAATGCCTCCCAGATCACGCCCGCCTTGCGTTCATTGTCGGCCGGGACACCCTCGAACACACGTCGGCCGGAAACCCGGTCAACGCGCACCATGCGCACGCCGGCGGGCACGCTGGCGGGCGTGTCGCTCCAGCGTGCCCGCGTGGCCTCGACAAACTGTTTGAAAATCGGCGCCGCAATGCGTCCGCCCTGGGCATAACCGCCGAGGCTGCGCGGCTGATCATATCCCAGATAAATGCCCGAGATCAGATCGGGCGAGCCGCCGACGAACCAAACGTTGGTCGGACCCGAGGTGGTGCCGGTCTTGCCGAACAGCGGCAATTTGAGATCGCGCAGCGTTTCGGCAGTGCCGCGCACGACCACGCCTTCGAGCATGTGCACCACCTGATACGCGGTGCGCGCGTCGATCACTTGCCGCCCGCGCGAAGCCGGGCGCGGCATCGGACGGCCATCCCACTGCGCCATGTTGCAGGCGGTGCAAGGACGGTTGTCGGCGCGCCAGACCACCTTGCCGCGGCGGTCCTGCACATAATCGATCACCGTCTGATCGTGCTGGACGCCATGATCGGCCAGCGCTGCATAAGCGTTCACCATGCGCGCCACGGTGGTATCGCCAGCGCCCAGCGCCATGGCCAGATAGGGCTTGTAATCGCCGATGCCGACCGCCTTGATCGTCCGCACCACTTTGTCCATGCCGACATCGTTAGCCACGCGCACGGTCATCAGATTGCGCGACTGTTCGAGGCCCCAGCGCATCGTGTGGCTGCCCGATCCGCCCTCGTTGCCGAAATTGCGGAAGCATTTCTGCCCTAGCGCCGCGCCTTGATAAACGCAGAACGTGCCATCGACCACTTGCGAAGACGGGGTCATGCCGTTGTCGAGCGCGGTCGCATAGACAAATGGCTTGATCGTTGAGCCCGGCTGACGATTGGCCTGCATGGCGCGATTGAACGAGCCCAGCCGCGCATCGAACCCGCCTTGCATCGCCTTGATCCGTCCGCTCCGGGGATCCTGCACGATCATCCCGCCCGAAACCTCGGGCACCGTGCGCACGGCCCATTGCCCGCCATTTGGCGCAGCCGCGATCACATCGCCCGGCTTCATCCGGTCTGGCACACCAAAGAGCGCGCCGGTGCTGCCATCAGCAAATCCGATCCGACCAGAAAAACCGCTTCGCTCCAAAACCACGCCGATGCGCCAATCGAGATAGCGGATCGAAATGTTGCTGCTGATCAATTGAGATTGCCAGTCTTGCGCAAGATCGATCGTTGCGATCGGGCCGCTCCACCCGCGCCCGGCGCTGTAGCGCAAAATTCCGGCGCGTAGCGCGTCCTGCGCGGCTTTCTGGAACCCGGTATCGAGCGAGGTGCGCACCCAAAGGCCGCCGGCATAGACGCTGTTTGGGCCATCTTCGGCCTTCTCGCCAAACTTTTCGATCAATTGGCGGCGCACTTCCTCAAGGAAATAGCCTGCATCTGCCGTATAGTTTTCGGCGCGGCGCGGCACCAGACCCAGCGGCTGCGCCTTTGCATCGGCGGCGGCGGCGGCGCTCGCGCGGCCGTTTTTGACCATCTGATCCAGCACCCAATTGCGCCGCTCCAGCGCGCGACCGGCAAACTTGGCGCGGCTGTAAGTCTCGGGCGCTTTGGGCAGGATGGCGAGGAAGGCCGCTTCATGCAGCTTCAATTCGCCGACATCCCTGTCGAAATAGGCGCGCGAGGCAGCCTGCACGCCAAAGCTCTGGCGGCCAAGCGGGATCTCGTTGAGATAGAGTTCAAGGATTTGCTGCTTGGTCAGCACGCTTTCGATGCGCCGGGCGAGGATCATTTCCTTGAGCTTGCGCGCAACCGAATATTCGTTGCCGATGAGGATGTTCTTGGCCACCTGCTGGGTGATGGTCGAGCCGCCGCGCGCGCGCGCGCCGGTACCGAACTTGGCCGCATAATCGACCACCGCGCCCGCCAGACTGCTCAGATCAACGCCGCCGTGGGTGAAGAAGCTCTTGTCCTCGGCAGAGAGGAATGCGCCGATCAGCGGCTCGGGAAAATCGACATAGCGCAGTTGCACCCGCCGTTCGCGGGCATAGCTTGAGACGATCTCGCCATCATCGCCGCGCACCATTGTCGGCAGCGGCGGCTGATAAGTCAGCAGCTTGTCCGCCGAAGGCAGCGTGCGAATGACCGTGACCCACACCAGCGCGCCGAGCGCGGCTGCTGCCAATGCGGCATAACCGGCCATGCGAAGGACTTTGCTGGCGCGCCAGGCCCGGCCGAGCCGCCCTGCCAAACCGGCGGCGTCGCGGCGGATGCGCAGACGGAAATGGGCAAGACGCGGTTCGGGAGAGGGCGGTGATGAGGCCATGCGCGGGCTTTAGCATGCCATTTCGTGCAGAAGCCAGAGGGACCATCTTGCAGCTGCGCTGGCGGCCGCCTCGCTTCAAGGCGCGATGGCCGCGGGTTCCTGCCGCGCCAGATAGATCTGGATGGCAGAGGCGATGCTTTTGCCGAACGCCGCGCGCCATGCAGGATCATTGAGATCGCGCGCGTCGCCGGAATTGCTGATATATCCCGCCTCGATCAGGAGCGAGGGCAGATCGAGCGATTTGAGCACGATGAACGCGGCCTCGCGCTCTGGATCGGAATGAAAGCGCAGCCGCCCCTGCCCCTCGCGCAGCACCAGCGCCGAAAATCGCTGCGAGCGCGCGCGCATCTGGCGCCGGGCCAGATCGACGAGGATCGAGGAAACCACATCGGACTTGTCGTTCAAGGCAACCCCGTTGACCGTGTCGGCCCGGTTTTCCCTCAGCGCCAACCGATTGGCGATCGCATCCGATCCGCGATCGGATAAAGTATAGATCGTCGCCCCGCTGGCTTCCTCGGCTTCCGACGCATCGGCGTGGATCGAAACAAACGCGTCTGCGCCCAATCGGCGCGCAATTCCGGCGCGCTCTTCGAGCACCAGGAACCTATCGTCGGCGCGGGTCAACGCCACGCGCACGCCGCCCTTTTCCAGCAACGCATTACGCACCGCCAACGCCAGCGCCAGTGTGACTGCCTTCTCCTTGCCGCCGAACCTGCCGCTGGCCCCGGGGTCGTGTCCGCCGTGGCCAGCATCGATAACAACCAGCGGGCGGCTGGCATCCGCCGATCCCGCCACCGCCGGAAGGCCGATCTGGCCAAGGCTGCCGGGCAAGGTAAGGCGCACGGCGGGACCTGCGCTTTGCATGCCATAGACCAGCGCAAGGATGGCCCAGGCCGCGACTGCCCCAAGCAGCGCGGCGCAACCTGCCATAAAAAGCGACCGCCCGACCATTGCGCAACGCTATGCAATGGCCGGGCTGGCGCGGTAAAGCGGCAAATGTGCGCTGGCAGAAGCGGCATGCGGCTTGCGGCAGGATCCCAATGCCGCTTGCGGCAGGATCAGGGCGGCGGAAGAAACCTACCGACATTGTTTTAATTGCTGCTTTGCAATTGCGGTGCTAGCAATGTTGCAACCTGAACAGGTGAGCATTCACTTTGGCGATCAGGACGCACTCTTCTTGTGCCCCCGCCAAGCATGTGAGATACCATAAAGCACGCAAAAGCTTGTGGTTTCTGGTCAGGAATTCGTCGTCGATAGCGCATCCATCAGGCCAGCGCATCGGCGCTAGAGGTTGATGCCGTGATGATGATCTGTGTAACTGTCCAGCTGCGGAGCCCCTTTGGGGACCGTCCGGACTGGGCGTTTGCCGGGCACATTCGAGCCGGCGCAGAGCGATTTCTGCAGACCGTCATCGCAGCAGACACAGACCAACCGCCGCCCGGCGGCGAGCGCCAGCGCCATGCGCCCGCGCTGCAAACCGGACCATCCGCATCCGCGAAGCGCCCCCCTCCGGCCAGTGCCGGTGATCAAGGCGAACGCGCCATCACAACAATCCGCGCCCAGTTCCCGGGATATCTCCCGCGGCCGCGCGGCTGGAGAAAATATAATGACAACGCGCATGCTAATCGATGCGCGCCACCAGGAAGAAACCCGGGTGGCGGTGCTGAAGGGCAACCGAATTGAAGAGTTCGATTTTGAATCCGCTGATCACAAGCAGATCAAAGGCAATATCTACCTTGCCAAAGTAACCCGGGTCGAGCCTTCGCTGCAGGCCGCTTTCGTTGATTTTGGCGGGAACCGGCATGGTTTCCTCGCTTTCAGCGAGATCCATCCCGACTACTATCAGATTCCCAAAGAGGACCGCGAAGCGCTGCTTGCCGAAGAAGCTGCGCACGCCGAAGAAGAAGCCGCGCTGCGCGCCGCTGATGAAGCCTCAGACGATGATCTGGACGGCGACGACGGCTACGACAACGACTTCGATGACGGCGAAGGCTTTACCGAAGTTGATACCTCCGAGAAAGATCACGTCGCAACGATCGAGGGCGGCGTGGTCGAAAACGGCTTCGACGGCGACGATGATGCCGGCGATGACCACGAGGATGGCCGCAGCGACGATGACGCGCGCGGCGATGAAGATGACAGCACCGGCGATGACGGTGATAGCGACGGGGACGGCGATAGCGAAGGCGACGGCAACTCGGGCCAGCAGAACCGCCGTAAGCGCGGCCGCCGTCAAGGGCGCGGACAAGCCAAGGAAGCGGACGACTTGCGCGCCAAGCGCATGGCGCTGCGCCGCCGCTACAAGATTCAGGATGTCATCCAGCGCCGCCAGGTGCTGCTGGTGCAGGTCGTCAAGGAAGAGCGCGGCAACAAAGGCGCGGCGCTGACCAGCTACCTCAGCCTCGCGGGCCGCTACTGCGTGCTGATGCCTAATTCCAGCCACGGCGGCGGGATCAGCCGCAAGATCAATTCGGCCGCAGACCGCAAGCGGCTGAAGACCATCATGGGCGAGCTTGACCTGCCCCGTTCGATGAGCTGCATCGTGCGCACCGCCGGGCTGCAGCGCACAAAGCCTGAAATCAAGCGCGATTTCGATTATCTCGCGCGGCTATGGGATGAAATCCGCGAACGGACGCTAGGATCGACCGCCCCGGCGCTGATCCATTCGGACAGCGATCTGATCAAGCGCGCGATCCGCGACATCTACAACCGCGAGATCGAGGAAGTCGTGGTCGAGGGCGAGCAGGGCTGCCGCGCCGCGCGCGACTTCATGAAGCTGCTGATGCCAAGCCACGTCAAGCGGGTGCGGCCTTATGCTGATCCGGTGCCGCTGTTCCAGCGCTATGGCGCGGAGGATCAGCTGACAGCGATGTATGATCCGGTCGTGCAGCTGCGCTCGGGCGGCTATCTGGTGATCAACCCGACCGAGGCGCTGGTGTCGATCGACATCAACTCGGGCCGCTCGACCAAGGAGCACGGGATCGAGGCGACCGCGCTCAACACCAACCTTGAAGCCGCGCGCGAAATTGCCCGCCAGCTGCGCCTGCGCGACATGGCCGGCCTCGTCGTGATCGACTTCATCGACATGGAATACGGATCGAACGTCCGCAAGGTCGAAAAGCTGATGAAGGACGCCTTGCGGGATGACCGCGCGCGCATCCAGGTCGGCCGCATTTCGGGCTTTGGCCTGATGGAAATGAGCCGCCAGCGGCTGCGCACCGGCGTGCTCGAAGCAACCACCCGCGGCTGTCCGCACTGCGATGGCTCGGGTCTGGTGCGCACCGCGTCGTCGGCAGGGCTGTCGGCGCTGCGCTTGATCGAGGATGAAGCGGCCAAGGGCAAGGGCAACGTCATCACGCTATTCGCCAGCCAGGAGGCCGCGATCTATGTGCTCAATGCCAAGCGCGCCGATCTGACCGAGATCGAGATGCGGTACGGCGTTTCGGTGGAAGTGGTGCCCGAAGGCGAGAACGAAGGCGCCAAGATGCGCGTCGCCTCGCGCGGGCCGAAGCCCGATTTCGTGCCCCGCTTCGAGCCGATCCTCGAACCTGAGGAAGATGATCTCGACGACGAGTACGGCGCAGACGACGAGGACGAGGCCGAGGACCGCGAAGAGGCCGCTGGCGAGCGCTCCAGCAACCGCGAAGGCGGCGATGGCGCGGGCGATGGTGCCCGCCGCAAACGGCGCAAGCGCCGCCGCAGCCGCGGCCGCGAACGCGGCGACGAGGATGGCGAGCGCGTTGCCGAATCGGGCGAAGCTGCGGAAGGCGACGAAGCCGAAGCGGGCGAAGCCGAAGATCGCCAGGGCGACCCCGAGGACAGCGCCGCCGAGCAAGCCGATGGCGAGCGCGGTCCGCGCAAGCGCCGCCGCCGGGGCCGCCGGCGTCGCGGCAGCCGCGAGAACGGCGATGCGCCGGGCGAGAACGGCACCGAAGAAGGTGCCGAAGACGCTGCAGAAGACGGAGACTATGCGGGCGACGATGTCGGCGAGACCGAGACCCGTGAAGACCTTGGCGGCGAGACGGCCGACGAGGTTGCAGACCCGGCACCCGTGATGGCCGAAACCGCAGCGCAAGCTCCGGCGGATGAGGCTCCGGCCAAACCGAAGCGTTCACGACGCAAGGTGGCGGCCGATCCGGTGGCCGAACCCATCGCCGAGGACGCAGCGGCTGAAGCCGCGCCGGAAGCCAAGCCCAAGCGCGTTCGCCGCAAAAAGGTTGACACGGTAACGGACGAAAGCCCGGCTGCCGAAGCCCCGATCGAGGAAGCTGGCCCGATTGTGGACGCTGGCCAACCAGTCGCGGCAGAGCCCGCAGCGGAAGAAGCAGCGGCGAAGCCGAAGCGCGTGCGGCGGAAAAAGGCCGACGACGCGCCAGTTGAAGTCGTCGCCAAGGGCGCGCCAGGCGAGATGGTGGCAACGATGGCCGAGCCTGAGCCAGCATCTGAGCCAGAACCCGCAGCGTCCGCCGAAACGGCCGAACAGCCAACCGGCGAGCCGCGTCGCGGCTGGTGGCAGCGCACCTTCGGCGCCTAGGCGCAACGCCCAGCACCTCCAAAGATCCCCGCCTGAGCAATCCGGCGGGGATTTTTTTGTTCAGGTAGGGGCCCTCAACGCGTCGCTGCGCCCCATTCCATCCAGCCTGCCCAGCGCGGCGATTTGGGCATATAGGCCTGCCCCAGCGGCTGCACATCGAAGCCCGCCGCGCGCACAGATGCGGTGATCGGACGGGTAAGGTGGCATCCCCCGGCAATCGGTTTCCAAAGCGGTTCGATTCGGTCCTGCCAGCGCTGCACCGGGGCATCGGGCGCGCGGCCATGTTCGAGGAACAGCAACGTCCCGCCGGGCCGCAGGATCCGCTTGAGCTCGCCAAGCACCTGTTGCTGATCCTTGACCGAGCATAAGGTGTAAGTGCAGACCACGGTATCGAAACTGGCCGAGGCGAACGGGATATCCTCGCCCACGCCTGCGCGGATATCGGCCTTCCAGCCCTTGCGCTCCGCCTCATCGCGCGCAAATTCCAGCAGCTTTACCGAGGGATCGATCCCGGCAAAGCTGGTGATGGCCGTGCCATCATAAAACTGCTGGTTAAATCCGCCGCCGCAGCCGATCTCGAACACATCGCCGCGCGCTCGGGGCACGAGCTGCGCGCGCAAGTCCATGATGCCCGGCGCGCCGCAGCAGGCGCGGATGATACGTGGGACCATATGCCGATCCCAGAATGTGCCCAATCCCAAATCCCTACTCCCTTGAACGTTTTCGTATTCCGGCGAGCTTAGGGCGCCGGATTGTTCTTCGCCAGAAAGTCGCCAATCGCGTTCAGCATCATCAGCCGGTCAGGCTGGCGGGTGAAATAGTGGTCCGCTTTGGGCAGCGGCAGATACTCCACCGCCTTGCCCGCCGCGCGCATCTTGGCCGCCATCGAATCGGATTGCGCCACATCCACGGTAACGTCTCTGCGGCCATGGATCAGTAGCAGCGGCACCTTGATCTGCGCGATGCCGTTGATGGGCGATACCGCCGCGAAATCGGGGGTCATCTTTTTCCAGTCATCGGCATATTTGCCTTTGAAGAAGTAACCGCCAAAGTCATTGACCTCGCGCCGCAGGTTGGCGACGCCGGAGATGGAAATGGCGCAGCGGTAGAGGTCCGGATCCTTGATCACTCCGCGCATCGCGGCATAACCGCCATACGATGCGCCGACAATGCAGGCCCGCGCCGGATCGGCGATGCCCTCGCGCACGGCCCAGGCAAGTCCATCGGAGATATCATCCTGCATGGCGAGGCCCATCTGCCCTTGGCCCTTGCGCGTAAACTCTGCGCCATAGCCGGTCGAACCGCGAAAATTGGGCTGGACAACGGCATATCAGCGGCTTGCGATGAACTGCGCGATGTAATCCCAAGTGGCGGTATCCTGCCCCCATGGGCCGCCGTGCGGCATCATTACGATGGGCAGCGATTTCGCTTCCTTTCCGGCGGGCGTGGTCAGGATTGCCTCGATCTCAAGCCCGTCGCGCGCCTTGTACTTGATCACCTTGACCGGGCCGAGCGTGCGCTTGCCGATGGTACGGTTCAGATAGCCAAGCCGCAGCAGCTTGCCGCCATCGCGGCTGAAATAATACAGCGCGCCGGGCGTGCTTGGCGCGAGCAGGTTGACCAGCATGCTCTGGCGGTCCGCGCTCAAGCTGACGATATGCGCGGTGCTGCCCTTCACCGCCTTGTCAAACAAGGCTTGCAGTTCGGCAAGCTCCGGATCGGTCCAATGGATATGCCCCGAAACCTCGCTGGTGCTGACCCCGAGCAACGCGGTTCGATCAGACGAGAGCACGGTCCCGTCGATTTCGAACCCCTTGGGCGCCTGATAAACCTCTTTCACATTTTGCATCGTGGCCAGGTCGACTTCGAAGATGGCCTCGCGCCCCTCACCGTTGATGCGCACTGCCAAGGCATGATCGCCGCCGGGCAGGAACAGGAAGGGATGGATCAGGCTCTCTTCCTTGCGGGCATTGGCGCGGTCGATCTCGCGGAAAAAGCCCGTGCCTCCTTCGCCGCGATAGACAAGCCGGAATGTGCGCTTGGAATCGTCGTAACCTTGGCCCATGCGCACGGCGCCGCTCCCGTCGGCAGCCCAATCCATGATCCCGGCACGCGCTGCCAACGCTTCTCGCGTCCGCCCGGTCGCGACATTGACGCGGTGCACCGTCGGATAAAATCCATCCTCATAGAACGAGTGCTGCGCCGAAACCACAATCTCATCGGTGCCATCGTTCGGCATCCACAGCACATCGGCGGCATCCTGCCCTTCCGAGTCCCACAGCAGCTTGGTCACTTTGGAAGTGGTGGTATCGATTGCGATCAACCGCGAGATATAGGTGCGATCAGTCGTCGCAGCCGTAGCCAGCAATGCTTGCAGACCGACCAGCAAATGGCGATTGTTGACCCAGCGCACCCATCGCACCTCGGTGCCATCAATCAGCCCCATGACCACCGGCGGCTTTTGTCCCATCAGTGCAAGTACGCCGATAGCCTGCTGGTTGCTCACACCCAGCTTTCCGGCAATTTTGGTCCCATCGGGCGATAGCTGCACGCCTTCAAAAGCGGGGATCTCCGCAAAGGCTTCCGCCCCCAGCGCGAGTTCGCCCGCTGCAGGCGCGAGGGCCTGCGCCTCCCCAGGCGCGGGTGCCTGCACCGCCGCAGGCGCAGGTGTCTGCGCCGCCGCCGGCAGCGCGAGCAGGGCGCAGGCAGCGCCGGCCAGAATCTTCAACAACGCAATCCGCATGCCCGGCCCCCCGAATCCGGCCATGATATGGGCTGCGCCCAGCAGCGCAAGCCTCGGGCCTTCCGGCCTTGCCAATTTGGCACCGATTGCCCGGGCGGGCGCCCGATTGGCGTGGTTGCCCGCAAAGCCCCCTTGCTCCTCGGCAAGGTTTCGCTAAGTGGGCTTCAGTTCGTTTGCAAAGCCAAGCTAGGAATGCCCGATGGCGACCTTCACGCTCCCCAAGAATTCCAAGACCTCGGGCAAGGCCCGTCATCATCCCTCGCCGACGCAAGGGCGCATTCGCCAGTTCAAGGTCTATCGTTACGATCCCGATAGCGGCGAGAACCCCCGCTATGATTCGTTCGATATCGATCTCGACCAGTGCGGGCCGATGGTGCTTGATGCACTGATCAAGATGAAGGGCGAAGGCGATCCGACCTTGACCTTCCGCCGTTCGTGCCGCGAAGGCATTTGCGGTTCTTGCGCGATGAACATCAATGGCCGCAATGGCCTCGCCTGCACCACCGCGATCAGCGACCTCAAAGGCGATGTGCGCATCACCCCGCTGCCGCACATGGAAGTGATCAAGGACCTTGTGCCTGATTTCACCCATTTCTATGCGCAATATTCCTCGATCCGCCCCTGGCTGCAAACCGTGACGCCCACGCCCTCGGGCAAGGAGCGGCTGCAAAGCCCCGAACAGCGCGAGAAGCTGGACGGGCTTTATGAATGCATCCTGTGCGCCTGCTGTAGCACGTCGTGCCCCAGTTACTGGTGGAATTCGGACAAGTTCCTTGGCCCCGCCATCCTGCTTCAGGCATATCGCTGGCTGGCCGACAGCCGCGACGAGATGACCGGCGAGCGGCTTGACGAACTGGAAGATCCGTTCCGCCTCTATCGCTGCCACACCATCATGAACTGCGCGAATGTGTGCCCCAAGGGTCTCTCGCCCGCGCGCGCCATCGCCGAGATCAAGAAGATGCAAGCCGAGCGGGTGCTCTGAACGCGCGCCAAACGGCAACCTGAGGTGGACCGGACGAACGTCGGCTTGATCTACGAACCATCGCCGGACCATCCGGGGTGGTATCGCTGGGATCTGGTCGATCAGGAGCGCTTCAATGCGTACGTGCTCGGCTCGATGCTCGTGCGCCGCGAAGATCTGGCTGGCGGCAACCCCGCCGTGCGGCTGCGGATGTTTACGCGCAAGCAACACAGCAATCTGCTCGATGCGGTGCACGGCGCGATCACGCTGGCGTTGATCGATGTGTCGCTGTTTGTCTGCATGCGCCATGCGCTCGAAGGCGATGCGGCAGGCTCGGTCACGCTCGACCTCTCGACCCAGTTCATCGGTGCCGGTATGGTCGGCCAGCCGCTTGATGCCGTTGCCGAGGTCTTGCGCGAAACACGGCGGCTGGTGTTCCTGCGCGGCACGGTCGAGCAGGGCGACCATCTGGTCGCCGCTTTCAACGGGACCGTCCGCAAGCCTTCGAGCCGATAGCGTATGCGCATTGCCGAGCGTTATGCCGAGCTGGTGGCCGCAGGCGAATTGCGGCCCGATGCAGAGCAGGCGGCCGCCGCGGCGCAGCTCGATCAATTGCAGGTGCAACTGGAAACCCCTGCCCCTCCGCCCGGTCTGGTCAGCCGTCTGTTTGGCCAAAAGCCCCCGCCTAGCCCGCGCGGGCTCTATCTCTGGGGCGGCGTCGGGCGCGGCAAATCTATGCTGATGGACCTGTTTCACGCCAATTTGCGTGTTCCATCAAAACGCCGCGTCCATTTCCACGCGTTCATGATCGAAGTGCATGCGCGGCTGCGCGAAGAACGCAAGAAGGAGAGCGGCGATCCCATCCCCCCAGTGGCCGCCGCCATCGCGCGCGAGGCCCGCGTGCTGGCGTTTGACGAGATGGTGGTAAACAACAGCGCCGATGCGATGATCATGAGCCGCCTGTTCACCGCGATGATCGTGCAGGAGGGGGTGACCGTGGTCACCACCTCCAACCGCGCCCCTTCCGAACTTTACAAGGACGGGCTCAACCGCGAGCACTTTCTGCCGTTCATCGCGCTGGTTGAGCGCGCGCTCGATGTGCTGCCGCTCAACGGCCCGGTCGATTATCGGATGCAGCGCTTGCAAGGCGTGGGCACCTGGCATGTGCCCAATGGGGCAGAGGCGACCGCTGCGGTGCGCGAGGCTTTTTTCCGGATGACCGACTATCCGCCCGAGGATAGCGAGCACGTGCCCTCGTGCGAGCTTGATGTGGGCGGCGCGCGCCAGTTGCACGTGCCCAAAAGCCTCAAAGGCGTGGCGGTGTTCAGCTTCAAGCGTTTGTGCGCGGGGGCGCGCGGCGCGGCGGATTATCTAGCGATTGCACGCGCTTATCACACGGTGATCGTGGTCGGCATTCCGCAACTGGGACCGGAGCAACGCAACGAGGCGGCGCGCTTTGTCACACTGATCGACGCGCTTTATGAGCACAAGGTCAAGCTGATTGCGACCGCAGATGCCTTGCCGGAAGAGCTATACACCAGCGGTGACGGGCGGTTCGAGTTCGATCGCACGATCAGCCGATTGATGGAAATGCAAAGCCGAGATTATCTCGCGCTCGGCCACGGCGAGGACTGACCGGGTCAGACCGATTCGGCTCGGGAGGGTCTGATGAGGGTACTGGTTGCAGCGCCCGGACTTGCTTCCAAACCATTGCGGCGCATTGTCTCGAGCCCGAGCAGCGCCCCGGTTTTCTGGGGTTTCCGTCGCTAAAACTCCAGCAAAGCCGGCAAAAAACGAAGCCCGGAACCTAGGTTCC
>NZ_CAMBTS010000034.1 GCF_945870625.1 Novosphingobium sp. Chol11
TCGGGCGCACGGGTGCGGCGTCTGGGCAGAGGGGGGATCGCGCGACCGGTGCGGCGCCTGCACTGGCGCTGCGGGGAGGGCGTCGTGTTCTGCTTAGGGTGCGAGTGGCCGGGAGGGCAGATCCTCTCCGGCGCAGCCATTTTGTCGACCAAAGCCCAAAACCGGGGAAGCGGCTCGCCTGCGTGCCGGTTTCTTGACAGCGCATGGGGGTCAGAGACTCCGCACACGCCCTATGGACCATGACCCTGTGCTGGCGCGGTAAGTCGCCCGGCCAAGGACTTGGGGAAACCGCCCCACCTTGAACCCGCAGCCCGCACCGGTCGCATCAGCCTTTCCCGGTGAGGGCAAAGGCCGAAAGAGCGAAGGCAAGGCCGGCCAAGCCCGCTCCCGATCTGCGGGGAATTTAGCCTATATGGTTCGTTTTGTCAAGGAGAAGTTGTGTGTGGAGGCTGCCCACCCCTAACCCCTCCCGCAGGCGGGAGGGGGACTGGTTGTGCTTTCTGCTCCCCTTCCGTTTACGGGAGGGGTCGGGGGTTGGTTTCTGTTACTTCTGGCATTTGCCGCAAAAGAAGGTGGAGCGGCCGCCCTGGACGATGCGCTGGACCGGGTTGCCGCAGGCGCAATTCTCGCCCTCGCGGCCATAGACGCGCCAGTCCTTGGCGAAGTAACCCAGTTCGCCATCGGGCTGCGCATAGTCGCGCAAGGTGGAGCCGCCCGCCGCGATGGCTTCGGCCAGCACCGCCTTGATCGCGGGCACGAGGCGCGCCAGCGCGGCACGCGAGACTTGACCGGCTTCGCGCTCCGGATGGATCCGCGCACGGTTAAGAGCCTCGCACACATAGATATTGCCCAGCCCGGCGACGATCCTTTGATCGAGCAGCAGCAGCTTGACCGCCGCGAACCGCGCTTCGAAGGCATCGGCCAGATGGCGCGCGCTGAGCCCCGGGCCGAGCGGTTCGGGACCGAGCGCGGCGAACGTGGGCCAGGCATCGAGCCCGGCGGCATCGACCAGATCGACCGAACCGAACCGGCGCGCATCATTGAGCGCGAGCACATGGCCCGAGCCGGTTTCGATGACGAGGTGATCGTGCTTGCCGATCTCGCCCGGATCGATCCGCCAGCGCCCGCTCATGCCGAGGTGAAACACCATGGTGCGCGCGCGGTCGGTGTGGATCAGGCCATATTTGGCGCGGCGGGAGAGACCGGTGACGCGCGCGCCGGTGAGCGCCTGCGCGAGATCTTCGGGGAAAGGGCGGCGCAAGTCTGCGCGGTTAACCCGCAGGCGGGCAATCATCTCGCCGTCCAGCACCGTCGCCAGACCGCGCACGGTCGTTTCTACCTCTGGCAATTCGGGCATCGTATTCCCACTCTTGAAGGGTTCCCCTAACAGGCTTTGCCGTCACGGCAATTCCCCACTAAAGGCGCAAGGCATGACCACTGATACCAATCCCGGGACGCCAGCGCCCGACAGCGTCTCGTTCGGCTATGAACAAGTGAGCCCCGAGGAAAAAGAGGCGCGCGTGGGCGCAGTGTTTTCGAACGTGGCGCGCAATTATGACCGGATGAACGATGCGATGTCGGGCGGCATGCACCGCCTGTGGAAAGACCGCTTCGTGCGCCGGGTGAAGCCGCGCACTGGCGAGGCGATCCTCGACATGGCGGGCGGAACCGGCGACATCGCATTTCGCATGGCGGCATCGGGCGCGGCGATCACCGTTTCCGATATCAATCAGGACATGCTCGATGTGGGGATCGAGCGCGCGGCCAAGCGCGGCATTGATGGTCTGGAATGGTCGCGCCAGAACGCGGAAGAGCTGGGCTTCGCGGACGCGGCGTTCGATGCCTACACGATCGCTTTCGGCATTCGCAATGTGACGCATATCGACCGCGCACTGGCCGAGGCGCACCGGGTCTTGAAACGCGGCGGGCGGTTTTTCTGCCTCGAATTTTCGACAACCGAGTGGCCGGTGTTTGCCGACGTCTATGATGCGTACTCGCACCGCGTGGTGCCGCAATTGGGCAAGGCGATTGCCGGAGACGCCGATTCCTATCGCTATCTGGTCGAATCGATCCGCCGCTTTCCGCCGATGAAGGAATTTCAGGCGATGATCGGCACCAGCGGCTTCAAGCATACCAAGGTCGAGCCGATCCTCGGCGGGCTGGTTGCGATCCATTCCGGCTGGAAAGTCTGAGACCACCGCCTTGACCCGCCCTGTCACGCATATCCGCCGCCTGCTCGGCTGGGGCCGCCTGCTTGCGCGGCATGGCGCGCTGCGCTTGCTGGAAGAGCATCAGGCGACGCCGGTGCATGTGCGGCGGCTATGCCGGATCGCGCGTTTCGGCGCGCGCCAGCCGCAGGTGCCCGATTATGCGGTCGCGTTTCAGAAGATCGGCCCGGCGGCGATCAAGCTGGGCCAGACTTTGGCCACCCGGCCCGATCTGGTCGGCGCGGAAGCCGCGCACAACCTGCTCTCGCTGCAAGACAAGCTGCCGCCGGTGCCTTTCGAGCTGGTTCGGCGCGAAATCGAGGCGAGCTTCGAACGCCCGCTGGAGGCGCTATACACCAGCTTCGATCCTGTGCCGGTGGGCACGGCTTCCATCGCGCAAGTCCACCGCGCGATCACGCTGGATGGCCGCCGGGTGGCGGTAAAAGTGCTGCGCCCCGGCGTGCGCGAAAAGCTTTTCCGCGATATCGAGACTTATGAATGGGCGGCGGCGCATCTCGAAGCGCTGGGCGGCGAGGCGGCGCGGCTGCGCCCGCGCATGGTGATCGACAATTTCAAGCGCTGGACCGTGCGCGAACTCGATCTGCGGCGCGAGGCGGCCTCCGCCTCGGAGCTGGCCGAGATGATGCACGCCTTTGCCGGATACCGCGTGCCCGCGATCGATTGGGACCGCACCAATGGCCGGGTGATGACGCTAGACTGGATCGACGGGATCAAGATCAGCGAAGTCGCCGCGCTCGATGCAGCGGGGCACAACCGCGAGGAGCTGGCCGGCCGCCTGGTCATCGCTTTCCTGACGCAGGCGATCAGCGGCGGTTTCTTCCATGCCGACATGCACCAGGGCAACTTGTTCATCGAGGCTGACGGCACGATTACGGCCATCGACTTTGGCATCATGGGGCGGATCGACCGGCGCGCGCGGCAATGGCTGGCCGAGATCCTTTATGGCCTGACCACGGGCAATTACCGGCGCGTGGCCGAGATCCATTTCGAAGCGCAATATGTGCCCAGCTTCCATTCGGTCGACGAGTTTGCCACCGCGCTGCGCGCCGTGGGCGAGCCGATGCGCGGACGCCCGGTGAGCGAACTCAGCGTGGGGCAGATGCTCGACGGGCTGTTTGCCGTGACGCGCGATTTCGACATGCAGACCCAGCCGCACTTGCTGCTGCTGCAAAAAACCATGGTGATGGTCGAAGGGATCGCCACACAGCTTCATCCCGCGATCAACATGTGGGAGGTCGCCTCGCCCTATGTCCGATCGTGGATCCGCGATGAATTGGGCCCGGAGGCGGCGATTGCCGAGCGGCTGCGCGACGATGCCGCCACGCTGGTGCGCCTGCCCGCGCTGATCCGGCGGATCGAGGACCGGTTCCCGGCCAAGGGCGGCGCGCCCGAAGCGCCGCCGCTGCCGCCGGTCGCCTTGCTGTGGGCGGGCCAGCGCCGCCTGCCGGGCTGGCTCAATACGCTGCTATCGGCCGCGGCCGGCGGGATGATCGTGGCCGCGGGGTTTGCGCGGGGCTGGTGGGGCTGACATGACCGGCTCCCCTTCCCTGCCCCTCTTGCGGCTGGACAAGCGCCACTTCAACGTGCTCGATTTCTCGCGGTTGCTCGCGGCCTGCGCGGTGCTGTTCTGGCATTACCAGCACTTTTTCGTGCCGCCGGTCGCGTATAACTTTCTCGTGCCACGCGAGGCGGTCACGCCGCTCTACCATCAGCTAGGCTGGCTCTATGACTATGGCCATGCGGCGGTGCAGTATTTCTGGGCGGTTTCCGGCTTTGTCTTTGCGCATGTCTATCTGGCGGACCCGCAGGCGCGCGGGAGGTTCTGGATCGCGCGGGTCGCCCGGCTCTGGCCGCTCCATCTGCTGACGCTGGTGATCGTGGCGATGATGCAGATCGCCTATGTGCGCACCAATGGCACCGAGTTCATCTATCACCAGCAAGACCTCAAGCATTTCCTGCTGAGCCTGCCGCTGGCGCAGTATTGGGGCTGGCAGGACAACCAGTCGTTCAACGGACCATCGTGGTCGCTCTCGACCGAGATTCTGGCCTATGGCGCGTTCTGGCTGATGCTGCCGATGCTGCGCCGCGCGCCGCTGGCGCTGGCGCTTCCGGTCGCGGGGATCGTGCTGGGCCTGTTTTTTGCAGGCGCGCCCAATGCCCCGGTGCTGACGTGCGTGGGTTATTTCTTCGGCGGCTGCGCGGTTTACGGCGCGGCGCTCACAGGCTGGCTGCGGCCGCCGGCGCTGGGCCTGCTCGCGCTGGCGCTGGCGGCGGTGGCGGTGCATCTGGGATGGACCTGGCATTCGCTTGACGGGGCGACGCTGGCGGGAACCTTTGCGGCGCTGTGCGCGGCGCTGATGATCGATCTGCTCGATGCGCGGGACCGCCTGCGCATCGGACGGCAGCTGGGCGAGGCTTCTTACGGCATTTACTTGTGGCACTTCCCGATCCAGCTCGCGCTGGTGCTGGCGATCGATGCGCTGTTTGGCAGCCGCGCCATTGCCCGCCAGCCCGCGTTCATGATCTTTTTCGTGACCGCCGCGGTGCTGGCAGGATTTGCCTCGCACCGCTGGATCGAGCGGCCCGCGCAGCGCGGGCTCATGCGCATGGCGGGACGGCTGGGCGCGGCGCGAGCGATCCCCGCTTAAGTATTGCGTGAGGGTCGCGGGCGGGGCACAAGCGCGGACAGCCATGACCCAGCAGCGCATTCTCCTCATCATCGGCGGCGGCATCGCGGCCTACAAGGCTTGCGAGCTGGTGCGGCTGATCCGCAAGAACGGGCGCGAGGTGACCTGCGTGCTGACCGACGGCGGCGCGCATTTCGTGACCGCGATGACTTTGGCGGCGCTCAGCGAAAATCCGGTGCATACCACGCTGTGGGACCTGAAAAATGAGGTCGAGATGGGGCATATCCAGCTCTCCCGGCAGGCCGATCTGATCGTGGTATGCCCCGCGACCGCCGACCTGATGGCACGGATGGCAGCGGGCATTGCCGATGATCTGGCGACCACTTTGCTGCTGGCCACCGACAAGCCGGTGATGGCGGTGCCCGCGATGAATGTGCGGATGTGGCAGCACGCCGCGACGGTGCGCAATGTGGCGACCTTGCGCGCCAGCGGGGTGAGCGTGCTCGAACCCGATGTGGGGCCGATGGCCTGCGGCGAATTCGGCCCCGGACGGCTGCCCGAACCCGAGGCGGTGTGGGCGGCGATTGCGGCGCGGCTTGGTTCCGCCTCTGCCGGGCCGCTGCGCGGCCGCCATGTGCTGATCACCGCCGGGCCGACGCACGAGCCGATCGATCCGGTGCGCTACATCGCCAATAGGTCGAGCGGCAAGCAGGGCTTTGCCATTGCCGCCGCCGCCGCGCAGGCGGGCGCGCGGGTGACGCTGATTGCCGGGCCGGTGACGCTGGCGACGCCGCCCGGCGTGACGCGGATCGATGTGGAAACCGCCCGCGAGATGGCAGCGGCAGTGGAGGCCGCGCTGCCCGCCGATGCCGCGGTGATGGTGGCCGCCGTGGCCGACTGGCGCAGCGCCGATGCCGCAGGGCAAAAGCTCAAGAAGGATGGCAGCGGGCAGATCGCGCCGCTCGCCTTGGTCGAAAACCCAGATATTCTGGCAGGCCTTGCCCGCGCGCCGGATCGCCCGCGCCTGCTGATCGGCTTTGCCG
This sequence comes from Novosphingobium sp. Chol11, assembly GCF_945870625.1. Taxonomy (GTDB): domain Bacteria; phylum Pseudomonadota; class Alphaproteobacteria; order Sphingomonadales; family Sphingomonadaceae; genus Novosphingobium. The sequence goes on from NZ_CAMBTS010000034.1 coordinate 5,899, forward strand.
CCGAGACCGAACGGTTGATCGAACATGGCGCTGCGAAGCTGGCACGCAAGGGCGCGGACTGGATCGTGGCCAACGATGTTTCGGGCGATGTGATGGGGGGCGCGCGCAATGCGGTGCATATCATCACCGCAGGCGGCACCGAGAGCCTGCCCGAAGGCCCCAAGGAAGCGGTCGCCGCCGCCCTTGTTCAAAGGATCGCCAATGCATTCGCCTGAACCCGTGCATGTGATGATCAAGCGCCTGCCCCATGGCCTGGACCTGCCACTGCCGGACTATGCCACGGCGGGCGCGGCGGGGATGGATGTGGTTTCGGCCGAAGATGTAGAACTGGCACCGGGCGCGCGCCATGCGATTGCGACGGGCCTTGCCATGGCGATCCCGCCCGGCTTTGAAATTCAGGTACGGCCGCGCTCTGGCCTGGCGCTCAACTATGGGATCAGCGTGCCCAACACCCCCGGCACGATCGACAGCGATTATCGCGGCGAGCTCAAAGTGATCCTGATCAACCACGGCACCGCGCCGTTCAGCGTGCGGCGCGGCGACCGCGTGGCGCAGATCGTGCTCGCGCCGGTGACGCGGGCAAGCTGGCTGGAGGTCGAAGCGCTGGACGAAACCGCGCGCGGCGAGGGCGGGTTTGGCAGCACCGGAGGGCTGGCGGCGCTGCCCGGCTAAGGCCCGCGTCATACAACCGTCACGAAGCGCGGCCATCCCGCCTCACCACAAGGGGCCACGTTCATGACCAAAGCCGTCGATACCATGCTGACGAACGCACGCGCGGCAGAACGCCGGGGCGATCCGGTAGCCGCGCAGCATGCTTATGTCGAAGTGCTCGAACGCTATCCCGGCAATGTTCGCGCACGCGGGGCGCTGGCCGCGCTCGATCAGGCGCTGACGCCGACTTATCAGGCATGCAGCCCACCTTATCCCTATCTGGCGAAGTTGGTCGCGCATTTTCAGGATGGCGCGCTGGACGAGGCAGCCGCGCTCGGCGGGCAATTGCTGACCACGCACCCGCAATCGCATTTCCTCATCAACCTGAACGGGGCGATTGCCGATGCCCTGGGCCTGCGCGATCTGGCCATCGCAGCTTACCTTAAAGCGCTTTCGATCAAGCCCGACTATGTCGACGCGCACTACAATCTGGCGATGGCATACGAGGCCATCGGCGAGCAGCACAAGGCGCTGGGGTTTTATCACCGCGCGATCGCGCTGCGCCCCGATCATGCGCCCGCGCTGGCCCGGCTGGGTTGGCTCTATACGCAGCGGCGCAATTATGATGAGGCAATCGCGGCGTTCGAACGCGCGCTTGCGCTCAATCCGGGCGAGGTCAGCGCGCTCGACGGGATTGCCGAGAGCCAGCACCAGCAAGGGCTGCTGGCACCGGCCATAGCAACCTACGAGCGGGTGATCGCGCTTGCGCCCGCGCGCGAGGATTTGCGGGTTGCGCTGGAAAGCGTTCGCGCGATGGCGGGCGACTGGTCGAGCCACCCCGCTATGGACGCGGTTTGCGCGGTTGGCCTGAACGGGCAGAGCGTCCCCAATTTTCCGCTGCTGGGGATCGACCCCGATCCCGCGCACGCACTGATCCGGGCGCGCACGGCCGCCGCCGCCATCGTGAGCGAGGTGGGCGAGGTCGCGCCGCTCACCATCCCGGCACAGGCGGCCGACGGGCGCATCCGGATCGGCTATTTTTCGGCTGACTTTCACGATCACGCGACCATGTTTCTGATGCAGGGAACATTTCGCGAGCACGACCGCGCGCGGTTTGCGATCCACGCCTATTCCTTCGGCGCGAACCGCAGCGGTGATCGGCGGCAAGCTTTGCAAGGGGCCGTCGACAGCTTCACCGATGTGCGCGACATGTCCGATGCGGCCATCACCGCGCTCGCGCGCGAACATGGGCTCGATCTTGCGGTCGATCTCAAGGGCTATACCGCGCATCGCCGCACCCGCCTGTTTGCCCGGCGATTGGCCCCCGTTCAGGCGCAATGGCTGGGCTATCCCGGCACGATGGGCGCAGACTTCATCGATTACATCGTGGCCGATGGGGTGATCATTCCCGCCGATGCGCGCACGCACTATAGCGAGGCGGTGATCCGCCTGCCCGGCTCCTACCAACCCAACGACAACCAGCGCGCGATCGCCGCGACACTATCCACCCGCGCCGACTACGGGCTGCCCGAAACCGGATTGGTGTTTTGCAGCTTCAATCAGGTCTGGAAAATCAGCCCGAAAGAATTCGACGTGTGGATGGACCTGCTGCGCGAGGTGCCGGGCTCGGTCCTGTGGCTATTTCGCAGCAATCCATTGGCGGGCAGCAACTTGCAGCGCGAGGTAGCCGCGCGCGGCGTGGCACCCGAGCGGCTGGTGCTGGCCGAGCCGCTGGAGCATGCCGAGCATCTGGCGCGGCTGCGCCATGCGGACCTGTTTCTCGACTGCTTCACTTACGGTGCGCACACCACCGCCAGCGATGCGCTGTGGGCAGGGGTGCCGGTGCTGACATGCGCGGGGCCGGCGTTTCCGGCGCGGGTTGCCGCCAGCTTGCTGACTGCGGCGGGGCTGCCCGAACTGGTGACGCATTCGCGGGAGGACTATGCGGCGCTGGCGCTGGCGCTGGCGCGCGATCCTGCGCGGCTGGCCGATGTACGCGCGCGCCTTGCCGCGCAGCGCGCGACATGCGTGCTGTTCGATACTGTAGCGCATACCCGCGCGCTAGAACGCGCATGGACGACGATTGTCGAGCGCTCAAGGGCCGGGCTGGCGCCTGTGGATATCGACGTTTAACCCCGCCGTTTAAGGGGCGGCGCTACTTCTTCTTTTCAGGCGCAACCGAAATGCGCACCGTTTCGCCGTTGTTGCCGGGGAAACCGGTGAACATCGCCTCGACCAGATTCGGCACGAGGTACGGCAGGCGGTTCGAACTCGATGCGGCTTCGGCCTTGCCTTCGAACAGGCGCTTGCCATCGGCGCGGCGATCGATCTTGAGATCGATCCCGCTGGTGAAGATGGTCACCACGTTAACGTCGTTGAAACCGCCGCCCCAACCACCGAAGCCGCCGCCCCAAGGGCCAAAACCGCCGCCCCAAGGGCCAAAACCACCGCCCCATGGACCGCCAAAGCCGCCACCCCAGCGGCCAAAGCCACCGCCCCAAGGACCCAAACCTGCGCCCCATGGGCCACCCCAGCCGCCGCCAGCGAAGCCGGTGGTCTGAAGCCGGTCGCGCCCCTGATCGACGCCGTAGTAGAATTTCACGATGAGATCGGCGCTGTCCGGTGTGCCGGGATTGTATCCCAGCCGCTGCATCCGCGCGGCGATGAGGCTGGCATATTGCGAAAATTCGAGGCCGCCCTGATCGCGTGGGTCTTGCGCGACAATCGCGAAAGTCTGTCCTGCGGGAGCGGGCAGCTCGGCCTGAAAGCGCGAAACATTGGCCCGGAAATTCGTGGCGCAGGCAGAAAGAGAGAGCGCCAAAGGAACCGCCAGAAGTGCCAGACGGCTGAACTTGGTCTTCATGGTCATTATGGCGACTCCTTCACCTGGCGCGGTTTCCACAAACATGGGAGACTCGATGATACGTTAGCACGTGACAAAGTTGGACGGAACGTTCTGAATGGACGTTGAACGGCGCAGGCTCGCTTTTGGGATAAGGCGCACCATTCCTTGCATTTCAATGCTCTAGCCGCGCACCAGCCCAAGCGCCTGATAGGCTTTTTCCAAAGTTGGGACAGCCAGCGCGCGCGCCTTGGCCGCACCGGTGCGCAAGATCGCATCGAGCGCGGCGCGGTCCTCGCGCAATGCGCGGTAGCGCGCGGCGATGGGCGCAAGCTGTTCGACCAGCACTTCGCCCAGCGCCGGTTTGAACGCACCGAAGCCCTTGCCTTCAAACTGGGCGAGCACGGCGGCGACCGATGTGCCCGCCATCGCGGCATAGATGCCCACGAGATTGGCGGCTTCCGGCCTGCCCTCCAGCCCCTTGGCATCGCCGGGCAGCGGCTCGGGGTCGGTCTTGGCCTTCTTGATCTTTTGCATGATCGTATCGGCATCGTCGGTCAGGTTGATGCGGCTCATATCCGAAGGATCGGATTTGGACATCTTGGCGCTGCCATCGCGCAAGCTCATGATCCGGGCGGCTTCGGGCGGGATGATCGGCTCGGGCAGGGTGAACACCGGGGCATCCTCGCCATTTTCGTCTTTGGGGGCAAAATCGTTGTTGAATTTCTGCGCGATATCGCGCGCCAGTTCGAGGTGCTGCTTCTGGTCCTCGCCCACGGGCACATGCGTGGTCTGATAAAGCAGCACATCGGCCGCCTGCAGCACCGGATAGGTGAACAGCGCGACGCTGGCGCCCTCGCGGTTCTTGCCCGCCTTGTCCTTCCACTGGGTCATGCGGTTGAGCCAGCCCATCCGCGCGGTGCCGGTCAGCAGCCATTGCAGCTCGGCATGCGCTGGCACTTGCGCCTGGTTGAACAGCACCGAGCGCGCGGGATCGATGCCGCAGGCGACCAGCGCGGCAACCATTTCGCGCGTGCTCGCCGCAAGCTCTGCCGGCACATGGGGCATCGAGATCGCATGGAGATCGGCGAGGAAATAGAGGCATTCATGCCCTTTGGCGGTCCATTCGTCCTGCATCGCCACCCAATTGCGGATCGCGCCGAGATAGTTGCCGAGGTGCAACTGGCCGGTCGGCTGGATGCCGGAGAGAACACGCATGGAGGCATCAGTCATGGGTACTACTCATCATTGATCTTGCTCCTGCGCCGCACCAGCAGCCGCAGGTCGCTACGCGAAAAGGCCCCGGTGATAAAGGCGAACAGCCCATAGACGAGCACGCCTGCCGAAACCAGCGCGAGCAATGCGGCGAAGCGGATGAACCAGGTGCCATGGACATAAGGCGTGAGCAGCCCCTGCCCCAGCCACAGCACCGCCCCCATGGCGAGCGCCGCCAGCAGCAGCCGCGGGGCGCGGCGGCGCAATTGCGCATCGGCGGCAAAATGCCCGCGCGCCACCAGCGTGCGATAGAGCAGCGCGACATTGACGGTGGAGGCGAGCGCGGTGGCCAGCGGCGGCCCCATATGTTGCAGCGGCACGATCAGGACGAGATTGCCGATGAGATTGATCGCCATCGAGATGACCGCATAACGCACCGGCGTTTTCGTATCCTGCCGGGCATAAAACCCCGGGGTCAGCACTTTGACGAGGATGTAGCTGGGCAGGCCGATCGAGAACGCCGCCAGCGCCTGCGCGGTGAAATGGGCATCCTGCGGCGTGAAGCGGCCATAACCGAACAGCGCCGCCGCGATCGGTTCGCCGCACAAGACCAGCGCGGCGGTGGCAGGCAGGGTGAGCAGCAGCGCCAGCTCCATCCCCCGGTTCTGCGTGTCCATCGCCGCCACCGCATCGCCGCCGCCCAGCTGGCGCGAGATGGTGGGTAGCAGCACTGTGCCAAGGCCTATGCCGATAAGGCCGAGCGGCAGCTGGTTAAGCCGGTCCGCCATGTAGATATATGTGACCGAACCATGCGCGAGCAGCGAGGCAGCCAGCGCGGTCGAGACCACGAGATTGATCTGCACCGCGCCCGCCCCCGCCGCCGCAGGCCAGATCAGCGCCAGAAGCCGCTTCACCTCGGGATTGAAGCGCGGCCAGCGCGGCCGCAGCCGCACCCCCGCATTGCGGCAGGCCCACGCCAGCCAGAGCAGCTGCAGCGCGCCCGAGACCGACACCCCGATCGCCTGATTGCGCGCGGTGATCAGCGGATCGGCGGAATGAAACCCGAGCAGCGCGGCGATCAGCGTGAGATTGAGCAGGATCGGCGCGGCGGCATTGGCCCAGAAGCGCTGCATCGAATTGAGGATGCCGCCCAGCAGCGAGACAAGGCTGATCAGCATGAGATAAGGGATCGTGTAGCGCGAGAGCATGACCGCGAAGGCAAATTGTTCTTCGCTCACCCCGTTGAAACTGCCCGAGAGCAGCAGCGTGACCGGCCAGGCGAACACTTCGAGCAGCACGGTCATCACCAGCAGCACCGGCAGCAGGACGGCGAGCGCCTGTTCGGCAAAGGTGATCCCGTCGGGCAATCCGCGCCCATCGGGAGCGGCGACCTTTTGATTGAACATCGGGATGAAGGCCGAAGAAAACGCGCCTTCGGCAAACAGCGCGCGAAACATATTGGGCAGGCGAAACGCGATCAGGAACGCATCGGAGGCAAAGCCGGCACCGATGAAGCGCGCGAACAGGCTGTCGCGCACCAGCCCCAGAATCCGGCTGGCAAGCGTGAGCCCACCGATCGTGCCGGCCGCCCGCACGAGGTTCATGGCGCGTACTTCATGGTGCGACGCTCATGCCGGAAAGGCCGCGCGCGGGAGGGCGGCGCCGGGCTTCAGGCGTCTTGCGCCCTGCTCTCGGCTTCGGCAGCAGCGGCGTCTTCGGCGGCCTTCTGCTCAAGCTGCGCAAAGTAGATGCCAGTGAAATCGATGGGTTCAAGCATCAGCGACTGGAACCCGGCATCGCGAACCGCATCGGCGATGACGCGGCGGGCGAACGGAAACACGAGTCGCGGGCCTTCGGCGAAAAGGAACGGGTGCGCTTGCTCATCGGTGACATTGCGCATCCCGATCAGCGCGCCATAGGACAATTCCACCGCAAAAATTACACCTTGCGGCGCTTTCGAGGTGGCGGTGATCTTCATCTCGATCTCGTGCAGATCAGACCCGAGCGGGCGCGCGCCAATGTTGAACTCGACCTGGATCTCGGCCGCCTCAACCCACTGGAAACTTTCCGGCGCATTCGGGTTCTCAACCGAAAGGTCTTTGATATACTGGGAAATCAGCCCGATTGCGGGAGAGGTATCCTCGCCATTCACCGCCGGCATCATGGGCGTGTCAAGGTTCAGCGTGCTGATGATGTTGCCTTCTTCGGCCATTGTCGTGCTTTCGTGCAAATGGGATGCGGGGATTGGTTGGCGCGCCGCCTAGCACTTGCGCCCGCTGGCCGCAATCGGGCGAAGCGGCGAGCCTTAAGCGCAATTTGCCCGAAGGGGGCTCTCACAGCGTATTGTGCACGCGTTGTTCATTTGTAATTCGTACTTACTTGATGCACGATAAACCTTAGGCTGATGCTGCGCCGGATGGAAATCGCCCGGTGCCAGTCCGACGCCTCAACGCCTGATGCTCGAACCAATTGGGAACTTTGCGCGTGATTGTTGAGATTATCATATTGGCGATGATCGCGGCCTTCCTGGGTCTGCGGCTTTATGCGGTGCTCGGCCGCCGCCCCGAACAGACCGACGAGCCGCTGCGCCGCCGGATCGAGCAGCCCGATCCATCGGGCGCGCCCCGCACGCACGCCCCGAAGCTTCCCGAAAAGGCCGCAATGGCCGCTGCTGCGACAACGGGCCTCTCGCATGTGACCGGGTTCGAACCTGCCGCCGAAGCGGGCATCCGCGCCATCGTTGCCGCCGATCGCAAGTTCGAGCTGGGCCAGTTCCTGCAAGGCGCGCGCGGCGCTTATGGCATGGTGCTCGACGCATTCTGGCGCGGCGACAAGGAAGAGCTTTCGCAGCTGTGCGACCGCGATGTCTATGAAGGCTTTGCTGCGGCCATCGATGCGCGCGCCGCCGCCGGCGAGTCGCTCGAATCGCGGCTGATCCGCATCGAGGAAGCCACCGTGATCGATGCGGAATATGCAGCGCCCATGGCGCGGCTCACCGTGCGCTTTGTATCCGACGTCGCCTCGGTAACGCGCGATGCCAGCGGCGCGGTGATCGCCGGATCGCTCGACGATGCGATCCTCTCACGCGACCTCTGGACGTTTTCGCGCAACACGACTTCGCGCGATCCCGACTGGCTGGTTGACGAGACCGATGAAGGTTGAACAGTAGGGGTTGAGCATTAGGGGGTAAGCGGTGAATCTGGGTGCGGCTGGGCAGCATTTCCCTCTGCTGAACCGCGCTGGCTGCAACGCCCTGGCGGCTGCCCGAATTGCATTTGTCGTGACCGCGCTGGTCGCGCTTTCCGGCTGTTTTCGGCTGATCCCGCAAACCCGCGAACCGGCTCCGCCGCGCCCGCCACTGCGCGGCCAGACCGCCGCGCTGGCGGGGGTCAGTCGCGGTCCGGTGGTCGCCGGACTGGGGCTCGCACCGGGCAATGCCCGCGAGGCGCTGGCTGCCTTCGTCACCAGCTGTCCGCGTGTGACGCGGCGCACCGACACCAGCGGCCTGACCCGGCCCGCCGACTGGCAAGCGCCGTGCGACGCCGCAAGCAGCTGGCCGGGCGGGAATGCGGCGGCATTCTTTGCGACCTATTTCGAAAGCGCCACGGTGGGCGGGGGCGATGCCTTCGTCACGGGCTACTTCGAGCCCGAGATTGCCGGCGTGCGCACCCGCCAGCCCGGTTTCGACGTGCCGATCTACGGCGCGCCGCCCGAGATGGTGCGCGCACGGCCGGGCGATGCCGCCCCGCTCGCGGGCGGCCGGATGCCGGTCGGGCGGTATGACGAAAGCGGCAAGTTTGTGCCTTATTATGATCGCGGGCAGATCGAGGATGGCGCGCTGGCCAGCCGGGGGCTGGAAATCGGCTGGGCAGCGGACCGGGCCGATGTGTTTTTCCTGCAAATTCAAGGATCGGGCCGTTTGCGCGCGCCGGATGGCAGCGTGATACGGCTGGGCTTTGCCGCGCAAAACAGCTTCGCCTATACCGGAATCGGATCGGTGATGCGCGCGCGCGGCCTGATCGGCAGCGGCCCCGGGCAATACCCCGGCACGATGCAGGGCATCCTGCGCTATCTGCGCGAACACCCCGCAGAAGGCGGCGCGCTGATGCGCGAGAACCGCAGCTATGTGTTCATGCGCGAAACGAGCGGGGTGGCAGATGGCCTTGGCCCGGTCGGCGCGCTGGGCGTGCCGGTGCGCGCGCGCGCCAGCGTTGCCGCTGATCCCGCCTTCGTGCCGCTGGGCGCGCCAGTCTGGCTGCAGCTTGATGGCAAGGAGGCCAGCGGCCAGATGGCCAGCGGTCTGTGGGTGGCGCAGGACACCGGCGGCGCGATCACCGGGGCCAACCGGTTTGACAGCTTCTGGGGCGCGGGCGAGACCGCCCGAACGATCGCAGGCGGCATGAGCGCGCGGGGCCGGGCGGTGGTATTGCTGCCCAAGGGCACGCTTGCCCGGCTGAACGAGCGATGAGGACGCCGCGCGGGCTGAGCCCGGACGAAGCGGCGCTGTGGCGGCGCGTGGCCGATACGGTGACGCCGCTGCATCCGCCGAGGCAGGCGACGCCGCTGGTGTCCGCCACGCAGCCGTCCGCACCGACACTCGCGCCGCCGCCCGCGCCGCCAGTGCGCAAGATCAAGGGCCGCGTGCCGCCGCTGCGGGTCGCGCCCCCGCCCGCCGCCGCGCCGCCGCGCCCGCTGGTCGCCGAGGGCCTCGATGCCACGTGGGATCGCAAACTGGCGCGCGGGAGCATCCAGCCCGACGTGACGATCGATCTGCACGGCATGAACCTGACCATGGCGCATACCCGCCTCAATGGCGGGATTGCGCAGGCGCTGGCGATGGGATCGCGCGTCATCCTGCTGATCGCGGGCAAGCTGCGGCAGCATGACGAGCACGATCAGCGCAGCCATAGCGACCGGGGAGAACGGCGCGGCGCGATCCGCGCCAAGCTGCTCGATTGGCTCGCGGCCAGCCCGCACGCCAGCCGCATCGCCGCCGTGCGCGCCGCACAGCCGCGCCATGGCGGCGACGGCGCGGTTTACATCGTGCTCAGGAAGACGCGGTAGCCAGCGCGCGCAGCGCGATCTGGCGGTAAATCCGCTCAAGCACCGCCAGATCCTCCACAGCCACCGCTTCGTCGGTCTTGTGCATGGTGGCGTTGATCAGGCCGAATTCGATCACCGGGCATAGGCTGCGCAGAAACCGCGCGTCGGACGTGCCGCCGGTGGTCGAGAGCGTCGGCTCGATCCCGGTTTCCGCCGCCACTGCGCCAGCAACCATCGCGGAAAAATCGCCGGGCAGGGTGATGAACGCCTCGCCGTGCAAGGTGGCGCGCACATCGGTGCGGTGCTTGGCGGCAATCGCGGTGACCATCTCGACCAAAGCCGGCCCGGTGTGGAGATCGTTGTAGCGGATGGAAAGGCGCGCGCGGGCTTCGGCGGGGATGACATTGGTGGCGCGGTTGCCGACTTCGATATCGGTGATTTCGAGGTTCGACGCCTGAAACCAGTGCGTGCCCCGATCAAGCTCGATCGCATCAAGTTCTGCCAGCAAGGCCACGAGGCGCGGGATCGGATTATCGGCGAGATGCGGGTAGGCGACGTGGCCCTGCATGCCGCGCGCGGTGAGCCACACATTGACCGAGCCGCGCCGCCCGATCTTGACCATGTCGCCCAGCTCCTGGACCGAGGTCGGTTCGCCCACCAGACACAAATCGGGCAGCAGGCCCAGCGCGCGGATATGATCGAGCAAGGCCGCCGTGCCATATTTGGCCGGGCCTTCCTCATCGCCGGTGATGATGAAGCTGATCGTGCCGGCCTCGGCAGGAATGGCGGCCACGGCGGCGACCATCGCGGCAATCGCCCCCTTCATATCGACCGCGCCCCGGCCATAGAGCAGATCACCGCCGGGAGCATGGCGGATCTGGGCCTCAAACGGCGCGCTGGCCCAGCCCTCGCCCGGCGGCACCACATCGAGATGCCCGGCAAAGGCGAAGTGGCGCGCGCCCGGCGGTCCCTGGCGAACGGCGAACAGGTTCTCGACCGGGCCTTCGGGCGGCTCGCCGTCCATAAAGCGGTGGAGCGCAAAGCCGAGCGGCTCCAGCATGGCACACAGCGCATCGAACACCGCGCCGCTGGCAGGCGAGACGCTGGGCGCGTCGATCAGGCGGCAGGCGAGCGAGACGAGGTCGTTGGGGTGATCCATGAGGCCGGGATACCCCAGCGCGGCGCGGGAAGGAAGTGGCTCTCGCCGGTGAACGCTGCCAAGCTGAAGCCCACCCCCGGCCCCTCCCGCATGCGGGAGAGGGGAGCAGACAGCGCAAATTCGCGCGCTGTCGGCCTTACAGCGGATTATCGAGCTTGATCACCGCTTCGTTGCTGGTGCGCTGGTCGGTATGCAGCGCGCGCGGGGCGGCGAAGCTGGCGATCACGGGCGCGTCGCGCTGATAGAGATCGGCAAAGCTGCGCATCAGGCCGTTCACATCGCGCGCCACGGTGAAATAAGTGACATAGACCGGCCAGGGCGTGGTCATCGGCACTTTGGTGTATTTGCCCGAGAGATTGTACTCCACCGCCGTTTCCGGCGGCAAGTCCGAACCCAGGATGGCCATTGTCATCGCCAGTTCGGTCGCGCGCTCGGCGCGGATGCAGCCGTGGCTGAGCGCGCGCATCGGCTGCGCGAACAGATTGCGATTGGGTGTGTCGTGAATGTAGATCGCATGCTCGTTGGGCATGTCGAGCTTGACCCGGCCAAGCGCGTTGTTTGCGCCCGGCTGTTGCACAACGGTGATCATGCCATCCGCCGCCTTGGTCGCGACATAGCCCTCGCGCTTGGCCCGGGCGGGGCTGGCGATCAGCTTTGCGCCCAGCCCTTCGCCGACCACGATCGATTGCGGCACTGTCCAGGTGGGATTGAACACCACGTTCTTGACCTTTTCGGCCAGTTGCGGCGTCGCGGTCTTGCCCGGCTTGCCCACAATCGCGCGATATGTGCGGATGATCTTGTTGCGCACGGTGAGGCGCAGTTCCTGCTCGGGCACGTTGATGATGAGATATTGCGGCCCCAGATCGCGCGCCAGCCAGCGCCAGCGATCCATATTGGCGCGGATCATCGCGCGCTGGCGCGGTTCCTTGGCGACGGCCAGCATGTCTTTGAGCGAGGCATAATCGGGGTGCGTGGGCGCGAGGCTGGCCAGCACGCCGGGGACATCGTGCTGTTCGATCGCCTGCGCGAGCAACTGCCCATTGGGATGATCGTCAAGATCGGTATCGAGCGCGAACCATTGCACCCGCGCGGGCACGGGGGTGCGCCCGTCGCGCAGATCCTCTGCCAGCCACATGAACAGGCGGCTGGCGAGCGCATTGAGCTCTGGCCCTTCGCCCTTGGCAATCGCGGCGGCTAGCGCGGTGGGCTCGTAATCGGCAGGCGCCAATCCTTCGCTGGCGATCCCTTTGATCGCGGCGGCGAGCGCTTTGGCATCGGCCAGCGTCCATTCGGCGATAAGCGGCGTGGGCGCGGCAACCGGCGGGACTTCGCTGGCAGGCGCGCCAATGGTGGGAGGGGTTGCGGCGGCAGAGATTGCGCTGGGAGTTGGAGCGGCGGGGAGCGCGGCGGGGGGCTGCGCCGGTGCGGCTTTGGCCGCCGCCCGCACTGGCGCGGGACCGGCCGTGGTGGGCTGGGAGGCGGCGGGCTGGGAAGCGGCGGGCTGGGAAGCGGCGGGCCATGATGCGCCGGTGGCGGCCATCAGCCCCGCAGCGATGAGCCCCGCATGCCGGGGTTTTGTAGAGACACGCATCGGCCTAAAGTTCCCTTGTTCGCGAATAGGCATCATCCGCGCGGCGGCACTACCGCATTGGCAAGGCCCCCAGATTCTTCAAAATCCAGTGCTTTGGCAACGCAATGCCAGAGCGCATTGTTCCAATCAAGCAATGCGGCTTACAGTTTGCTGAATCGATCTGGGCGCATGCCATTTGCAAGCGTTGCCGGGCGGCGTTCGCACGCGTAAGGCGCAGCCGATGCCGCCGCCCTCGCCCCTCCTCCCCATGCTTGCCGCGATGCTCGGCATCACCACGTTCGCGGTGATGGACGGCATGATGAAGGTCGCGACTTTGGCGCTGGGTGCCTATGGTGCCATGTTCTGGCGCAATCTGGCCGGTTCGTTGATCATGCTGCCGATCTGGCTACGGCGCGGCAACGGCTGGCCGAGCCCGGCGCTGATGAAGCTGCACCTCAAGCGTTCTGCCGTGGTGGCGGTGCTGGCAGTGCTGTTTTTTTATGGACTGGCGCGCACGCCGATTGGCGAGGCGATGGCGCTGACCTTCATTTCGCCGCTGATCGCGCTTTATCTGGCGTCATGGATGCTGGGCGAGACTGTGAGCCGCCGCGCGGTGATCGGCTCGGTGATCGGCCTTGGCGGGGTTGCCGTGATCGCACTGGGCAAATTCAGCGGCGATTATACGGCCGACAGCATTCAGGGGCTGGTCGCGATTCTGGTATCGGCGGCGCTTTATGCATGGAATCTGGTGCTGCAGCGCGAGCAAGCGCAGCTCGCCTGCCCGGAAGAAATCGCCTTTTTCCAGACCTTAATGGTCTTCTGCCTGCTGGGCATTGGCGCGTGGTGGTTTGCCCCTCCCCCGGCTCTGGGCGACTGGTGGATGCTGATCGGTTCGGCAGTGCTGTCGCTTGTTTCGCTGATTCTGCTTAGCTGGGCCTATTCGCGCGCCGAGGCACAAGTGCTGGTGCCGCTGGAATACACCGCGTTCATCTGGGCCGCGCTGTTTGGCTGGCTGGTGTTCAGCGAGGAAGTGACCTGGCGCACGTTGATCGGCGTGACGCTGATCGTGGCGGGCTGCCTGCTCGCCTCACGGCGCAATGAACCCCATCTTGAACCGGTGTAAGCCGCAGTTTGGGGCGCGCGGTCTTGACGCGGGCACCCGATGCGCGCATCCGCAGCGCCATAATCCGGGGGCGCGCCCGGGGCAATTCTGACACCATCAGCACAGGAAACGCTCATCCATGACCCAGGTCGGACAGGACTCACTCGGCACCCGCAGCACGCTCGATGTCGGCGGCAAGCAATTTACCTACTACGCGCTGAGCAAGGCTGCTGAAAAGTTTGGCGATATCTCGCGGCTGCCGTTCTCGATGAAGGTGCTGCTCGAAAATCTGCTGCGCTTCGAGGACGGCGGCTTCACGGTATCGACCGATGATGTGAAGGCCCTGATCGACTGGCAGAAGGACCCCTCATCGAGCAGCGAGATCCAGTACCGCCCGGCGCGCGTGCTGTTGCAGGATTTCACCGGCGTGCCTTGCGTGGTCGATCTGGCCGCGATGCGCGATGCCATCGCCAAGCTGGGCGGTGACACCAGCAAGATCAATCCGCTGGTGCCGGTGCATCTGGTGATCGATCACTCGGTGATGGTCGACGAGTTCGGCCACCCCAAGGCGTTCGAACAGAACGTCGAGATCGAGTATTATCGCAACGGCGAGCGCTATGACTTCCTCAAGTGGGGCTCGAAGTCGCTGTCGAATTTCAAGGCGGTGCCTCCGGGCACGGGCATCTGCCATCAGGTGAACCTCGAACACATCGCGCAGGCGGTGTGGACCAGCACCGACCAGCACGGCGCGACCGTGGCCTATCCCGATACGTGCGTGGGCACCGACAGCCACACCACGATGATCAACGGCCTTGGCGTGCTCGGCTGGGGCGTGGGCGGGATCGAGGCCGAGGCGGCGATGCTGGGCCAGCCGGTTTCGATGCTGATCCCCGAAGTGGTCGGCTTCAAGCTGACCGGCGCGCTGATGGAAGGCATAACGGCCACCGATCTGGTGCTGACCGCGACGCAAATGCTGCGCGCGCACGGCGTCGTCGGGCGCTTTGTGGAATACTATGGCCCCGGCCTTGCCACGCTGTCGCTGGCCGACCGCGCCACGCTGGCCAACATGGCCCCCGAATACGGCGCGACCTGCGGCTTCTTTGGCGTGGACGACAAGACCATCGACTATCTGCGCCTCACCGGCCGCGATGAAAGCCAGATCGCGCTGGTCGAAGCCTATGCCAAGGCGCAGGGCCTGTGGGTCGATCCCGCCTCGTCCGATCCGGTGTTCACATCGAGCCTGGAGCTCGACATGAACACCGTCGTGCCGTCGCTGGCCGGGCCGAAGCGCCCACAGGACAAGGTGATCCTGACCGAGGTGGACGATGTGTTCAACGCCGACCTCGCCTCGGTCTACAAGCATGCGCACGCCAAGCGCGTGGCCGTGGAAGGCAAAACCCACGATATCGGCGATGGCGATGTGGTGATCGCGGCGATCACCAGCTGCACCAACACCTCGAACCCCGGCGTGCTGGTGGCCGCCGGGCTGGTTGCCAAAAAGGCCAACGAACTGGGCCTGAAGCCCAAGCCATGGGTCAAGACCAGCCTGGCACCGGGATCGCAAGTGGTGACCGATTACCTCGTGAAAGCGGGCCTGCAGGAGCACCTCGACGCGGTGGGCTTCAATCTGGTCGGCTATGGCTGCACCACCTGCATCGGCAATTCCGGCCCGCTGGCCGAACCGATCAGCACGGCGATCAATGCGAACGATATCGTCGCCGCTTCGGTTATTTCGGGCAACCGCAACTTTGAAGGCCGCGTCTCGCCCGATGTGCGCGCCAATTTCCTCGCCTCGCCGCCGCTGGTGGTCGCCTACGCGCTCAAAGGCACGGTGACCGAGGACTTCACCACCACGCCGATCGGCGTTTCGAGCGCGGGCAACGATGTGTTCCTGCGCGACATCTGGCCGAGCAACGCCGAAGTCACCTCGACCATGAACGCCTGCGTCAGCCGCGAAATGTTCGTCACGCGCTATGCCGAAGTCTACAAGGGCGACGCGCACTGGCAGGCGATCAACGTGACCGGCAGCGACACTTATGCGTGGCGCGCGGGATCGACCTATGTCGCCAATCCGCCCTATTTCGAGGGCATGAGCATGACCCCGGCACCGGTGAACGACATCATCGAGGCGAAGCCGCTGGCGATTCTGGGCGATTCGATCACCACCGATCACATCTCGCCGGCCGGATCGATCAAGGCCGACAGCCCAGCGGGCAAATGGCTGATGGAGCATCAGGTCGCCAAGGCCGATTTCAATTCCTATGGCGCGCGGCGCGGCCATCACGATGTGATGATGCGCGGCACCTTTGCCAATATCCGCATCAAGAACGAGATGGTCCCCGGCATCGAAGGCGGCATGAGCCGCTATGGCGAGGAAGTCGGCGCGATTTACGACGTTGCGATGCAGCACAAGGCCGATGGCACACCGATGGTAGTGATCGCGGGCAAGGAATACGGCACCGGATCGAGCCGCGACTGGGCGGCCAAGGGCACCAACCTGCTGGGCGTGCGCGCGGTGATCGTCGAGAGCTTCGAGCGCATCCACCGCTCGAATCTGGTCGGCATGGGCGTGCTTCCGCTGCAGTTTGTGGACGGCGAAAGCCGCCAGAGCCTTGGCCTGACGGGCGACGACAGCTTCACGATTCTAGGCGTCGCCAACCTCGAGCCGCGCCAGATGGTCGATGTGGCCGTGACCCGCGCCGATGGCAGCAGCTTCACCTTCAAGGCGCTGTGCCGGATCGATACCGCCAACGAGCTCGAATACTACATGAACGGCGGCATCCTGCACTACGTGCTGCGGAAATTGGCGGCCTGAGGTGCCCCCGGAGCATCTCGCTTAGATCCCGAATGGCTCATCGCAAGACCCGCTCCGGCTGGGCTTGTCGAAGGGTGAGCGAGGTTCGTTAAGGTAACACGTTTTCGTCGAACATGCGAAAAGGGCGGCTCCCTCGCGGTGCCGCCCTTTTTTTGTGGTTGCTTCAGCGCTTTGGGATCAGGCGGCGGGCGGGGTCTTCATGCCCTGACGGCGGCGGATGACGAGGCCTGCCGCCGCTGCGCCAAAGAGCAGGACCATCGAAGGCTCGGGCACTGGGGTGCCGCCGGTGGTGCCGCCATTGGTCGTGCCGTTCGACGAGGTCGAGGTCGAGGTGGACGTCGAGGTCGATCCGTTCGAGGACGAACTGGTCGACGACGAGGTCGAGCTGCTGGTGCTGCTCGACGTCGACGAGCTGGTGCTGGTGCTCACGTTGCCCGAGCTGCTGGAGCTGGTGCTGGTGCTGACATTGCCAGAGCTGCTTGAGCTCGTGCTGACATTGCCGGAGCTGCTCGAAGTGCTGCTGATGCCGCCCGTGCTGGTCGAGGTGGACGTGCTGACACCGCCCGTGCTCGTGCTGACGCCGCCGGTGCTGGTGGTGGAGCTTGTGCTCACTCCGCCCGTGCTGGTGCTGACGCCGCCGGTGCTCGTGCTCACGCCGCCCGTGCTGGTGCTGATCCCGCCGGTGCTCGTGCTCACACCGCCCGAGCTGGTGCTGACACCGCCCGTGCTCGTGCTGACGCCGCCGGTGCTGGTGCTGGTGCTGATCCCGCCGGTGCTGGTGCTGACGCCGCCCGAAGTGGAGGAGGTCGAACCGCCCGACGTCGAAGTGGAACCGCCCGAGGTGGACGTGGAGCCGCCCGAGGTCGAAACACCGCCGGTCGAAGTCGAGGTTGAACCGCCCGACGTCGAAAAGCCGCCGGTCGAGGAAGAGGTGGAGCCACCCGAGGTTGAAATGCCGCCGGTCGTGGTCGAGGAGATGACCACGCTGCCACCGCCGCCGCCGCTGCCACCGAAGAACCCGCCGAAGAAGCCGCCGCCGAAGCCGCCGAAGCCGCCGCCGCCGATCACCACCGGCACGCCGCCACCGCCGCCCGACTGCTGGGGCGGCATCGGCGGCAGATAGGGCACGGGCACCATCGCCATCTGCTGGGGCTGAGCATACGTCCGCGTCACCGTGGTCTTCACGATGCGGCGCGTGCGGCGCACTTTGCGCGGCGCCGAGCGTTGCGCATAATGCCGCACTTTGGCCTGCTTTACCTTGATCGGCTTGGAATGGCGGATCTCGTTCGTGAACGGTGCTTCTGAAACATGCACTGCACCGCCGCCAAGGACCGCGCCGCCCAGCGCGCAGGCCGCCAGTTTCACCAATGCTAAACGAACAGACATGATAGCGGCCTTCTTGTTCCTGCCGGGTCGCCGCGCTGGTCCTTCCGAAAAGACCAGACCGGCAATCCTGATGGCTGGAACAATGCAGATCAAAACCCGCGCGGCAATGCCAATAGCGCCCAATCAGGGCCGACGAAGCGCAGTAAAGGCCCGATTTCCGGGCGTCCCGCCGGTTGTGTGCCAAAGTGGAACCGAATTGGGCGCGGGGGTTTACGCGTCGTCGGCGAACAAGCCGGGCAGCGGTCCGGGCGATGCGGCTGGCGGCGGGGCAAGGCCAAGGTGCTGCCAGCCCAGATCATTGAGGCAGCGCCCGCGCGCGGTGCGGGCGACCATGCCGAGTTGGATCAGATAAGGCTCGATCACGTCCTCGATCGTATCGCGCGGTTCAGAAAGGCCCGCTGCCAGCGTTTCGACCCCGACCGGCCCGCCTTTGTAGATACCCGCGATCATCGAAAGGTAGCGCCGGTCCTGCAGATCGAGCCCGAGCTTGTCGACTTCGAGCCGGGTAAGCGCCGAATCCGCCAGTTCCTGCGTGATCACCGGCTCGCCCGCCACGGCGGCAAAATCGCGCACGCGGCGCAGCAACCGCCCGGCCACACGCGGGGTGCCGCGCGCGCGCTGCGCAATCTCGCGCGCGCCATCCGGGCTGAGGCCGATGCCCAAGAGCCCCGCGCCGCGCAGCACGACCCGCTCAAGCTCCGCCACCGAATAGAATTGCAACCGGACCGGGATGCCGAACCGGTCGCGCAAGGGGGTGGTGAGCAGACCGGCGCGGGTGGTCGCGCCGATCAGGGTGAAGGCCGGCAGATCGATCCGCACCGAGCGCGCCGATGGCCCCTCGCCGATGATGAGATCGAGCGCGCGGTCCTCCATCGCGGGATAGAGCACTTCTTCGACTACCGGATTGAGCCGGTGAATCTCGTCGATGAACAGGACATCGCCATGTTCCAGATTGGTGAGCAGCGCGGCGAGATCGCCTGCCTTGGCGATCACCGGGCCGCTGGTGGCGCGGAAATTCACCCCCAGTTCGCGCGCGATGATCGCCGCCAGCGTGGTCTTGCCAAGCCCGGGCGGGCCGAAGAACAACACATGATCCATCGCCTCGCGCCGCATCTTCGCGCTCTCGATGAACACGCGCAAGTTATCGCGCGCCGCCTCTTGCCCGACGAATTCCTCAAGCGTTTTGGGGCGCAGCGCGGCGTCCGGGTCTTCGGGCTGGCGCTGGGGGGTGAGGATGGGGTTGTCGGTCATGGCCTCAGGTGCGCCGGAATGTCTTGCGAGTGATGGAGGATGCGTTGAATGAAAACGGTGTCGTCGGTAAAGCGGTAGAAGATCAAATGACGGCGATGCACTTTGCAACGCGTGCCTTCACGCAATTCAGAGCGGAGCCTTCCTGCTAAAGTGTATTGGCCAAGTAGCGAGAACACCACCTGAAAGCCGCGAGCATATTCGGACGCGATCTCGTCACCGAATTGCGCGGCTCCGTATTCGTCAATCGCCGCGAGGTCCTTGCGCGCGGCGGCGCTGAACTTGATCTTAGCCACGCCGGGCGCGGCGCTCGGCGATGATTTCCTCAATGATCGCTTCCGGCTCGGCGTCGAGATAGCCTGAAGCTTCACCTTCTTCGATCAACGCGCGGACCCGAGCCACATCCTCGGCCTCCGCGCGGTGACGCCGAATAAGATCGCGCAAGTAGTCCCCTGCGTCGGCGTAGTGCCCGAGCGCAATCTGCTGCTCGATCCAGTTCTGCAGCGCCGAAGGGAGTGAAAAGCTGAGGTCAGTCATCGGTGCACCTTACTGTCTTGTGCCGTGTCCGCCAACGGTATGAGGGGGATAAGCAAGGCGGTCATTCAACAGATCTTGCGTTCCAAGGCGTGTAGTCGTGTTCTTTGTATCGCTTGATGCGGCTGCTTATCTCAAGAAAGAACTGGTCGCAGTTCTTGCGCGAGAACAAAAGGCCGTGCGCTTCTCCATGGATCTTGTCCCACACATTGACGTGGGGGGTGGGACCCACCAATCCGAACGGACTTTGATCCACAAAACGAGCATAATTGAAAATGGAGTGCGCGAGCATCCGCACTTTCGCGGTATCGAGCAGAAGGCCGTATAGGCTGATTACGGCGTCAACTTGATAAAGATTGAGGCTGCGATATCGCGAAGTCAAAATCTGTAAACTTCCAATCAACTCAGCAATATGACGAATGTTTTCTTGGTCGGTCAGTGATTGGATGAAGGACTGCAAAGCGGGAATGGCGGTTGTGAGAAATTGCTGTGAGGGAAGGACTTTCGAGCTTTCGTCGGGAGCTAGCTCAGCGAGCCAGTCTGTCTTCTCACCAAAGCCTCTTGCTTCGATTTCATCCGAAACGGCGGTCGCAATTTTGAGACAAAAATCGCTGATCTCCGACAGGACAAGGGGCATGATTGCGCGAGAGGCATTATGTCGTTGCTGGCGCTCATTTTCATGAAGCCTGTCCGCCTGATTTATCTGCCGCCTAATTGCGCTTACCGTTAGAAGTGCTGCGGAGAATGCCAAGCAGCCGCCAATCAGCGTTTGCCATTCATATAAACAATAGCTTGGATCTAAGACCCAATTTGCTCGGACTCGACAAAACATATCTTAGTTTACCCCGTCGCCCGCTTGAGCGCCACCCGCACCAGTTCATTCAGCCCCGCATCCTCGCCCAGTTCCTTCACCGCTGCCGCCACCGCCATGCTGGCGGTGGCGGGCTTGAAGCCGAGGTTTTGCAGGGCCGAGATGGCGTCTGCGCTGACCGATCCGGCGGGTGCTGCGCCCAGCCCTTCGATCGGCGGGGTGCCGGCGCCGGCCGCGATAGGGGCAATGCCGCCGGCCTTGTCCTTCAGTTCGTTGACGATGCGGCTGGCGAGTTTGGGGCCGACGCCTTGCGCGCGCGCGACCATCGCTGCGTCGCCGCCCGCGCAGGCGCGCTGAATTTCTTCGGCGGAAAGCGCGGAGAGGATCGCGAGCGCGACTTTGCTGCCCACGCCTTGCACGGCGGTGAGCAGGCGGAACCAGCCGCGTTCGCCGGCGCTAGCAAAGCCGATCAGGCGCTGGTCGGTCTCGCTCACCTGCAGCTCGGTGTGGATCACCACGCGGTCGCCGCGGATGCCCAGATGCGTCAGCGTTTTGGCCGAGCAGTGGACGAGGTAGCCGACGCCGCCCACGTCGATGATCGCCCAATCGGGGCCGCTGTCATCAAGAATTCCGGTGAGCTTTGCGATCATGATTTGTTCTTATGGCAGGCATTTCAGAGGGGAACAAGCCCACCCCCCTGCAACTAACTTCACAGCGACTACCGTCGCGGCGCTCAGCAAGTCTCGCTCCCCTGCCGCAAGCGGGAGGGGTGGGGGGTGGGCCTCAGCGGTGACTGCCCAGCATGTTGGCATGGGTGATCGCCACCGCGAGCGCGTCCGCCGCGTCTGCGCCTGCCAGCTTCACGCCGGGGAGCAACACTTTGAGCATGGCCTGCACTTGCTCTTTTTCGGCCTTGCCAGTGCCGACC
>NZ_CAMBTS010000035.1 GCF_945870625.1 Novosphingobium sp. Chol11
TGATCGCCGCGTTCAATATCGGCGGCTGGCAATCGACCACGCGCATCGTCGCCCCCGGCATTCCCGGAGACCTCGGCACCGTGGGCGAACGATGGGTGGGCATGGCGCTGGCGCAGCGCCGCGCGCTGGCTGCGGAGCGGGTGGCGCGCTGGCAGGCCACCGGGCAAGCTGCTCCGATCTTGCGCATTGCCATGCCAGGCGGCCCGGGTTCGCAGATTGTGTTTGATCGGCTTGCTGCCGATTTTGCCGCCATCGGCATCAAATTGACCCGGACCCCCGAAGGCGCGCCCGCCGAATTGCGGCTGATTGATGTTGCCGCGCGCTATGCGCGTCCGGCTTGGTTCCTGAATCAGCTGGCCTGCTCGGTGCATAAGGCGGCCTGCAATCAGGTCGGCGATGCGCGTCTGGCCGAAGCCCGCGCCGCCAGCGACCCGCGCGATCGCGCCGCCCTGCTGGGCGAGGCAGAGGCCGAAATCACCGCCGCCAATGGCTATATCCCGATTGCCCGGCCACTGCGCTGGTCGCTGGTGCGCAGCAATGTTGCTGGGTTCGCGCCCAATCCGCTGGGCTGGCATCCGCTCCCACCGCTGGCGGTGCTGCCCAGATAGCCGCGCCTGCGCAAACAAGCCCGTTGTCAAAAATCGATGGCGATGCCGTTCTTCTCCCAATCGCCAAAGCGCGTCGGATCGAGCCCGTCGGGGTCCTTGCCGCGAACGACGGCGCGCGGCGTAGGTGCGGGCTCGTTCGTCCAGTGGGCGGGGGGCGTGAAGCCCGCAGGGCGCTGCTGTGCCCGCTTGATCGGTTTTTCCATGCCGCAGACGCTGCGCCATTCTCTGCCTGCGTGCAATTGCCAAGAAGGGCATCAGGCGCGATATGCTGGCCAATGGCTCAATCTTCTGCACCTCAGGATATCCCCGGCGTTCCTGCCCGCCTTGCCGCGCTACGGCTGATCGATGCCGTGCTGCGCCGCGGCGATCCGCTCGATCAAGCCGCACCGCCGGTGCTCCGGGCTATCGAACGCAGCGATGATCGCGCGCTGGCGCAGGCTATCGCGCAAGAGGCGTTGCGCTGGCTCGCCGATCTGGACGCGCTGATCGATGGCGCAACGCGGCTGGTGCTGCCCCACGATGCCAAGGCGCGCAGCGTGCTGCGGCTGATGCTCGCGCAGGCGCTGCGGCTGGGGCTCCCGCCGCATGCCGTGATCGCAACTGGCTTGCCGCTGCTGACGGGCGGTCCCCGGCGGCTGGCGCATGGCGTGTTTTCCGCCGTGCTCAAAGGCGGCGCGCGTTTGCCGGCTGCGCCAACATTGCCCGGGCGCGCTTTGGAACGCTGGGCGGCGGCGTGGCCCGATCGGATTGCGGCAATCGCCGCTGCTCTGGCGCTGCCGCCGCCGCTGGACCTGACCTTGCGCGATCCGGCAGAGACGGACATGTGGGCTGAGCGGCTGGGGGGCACTTCGCTGCTGCCCGGCCACGTCCGGCTGGCGCGCGGCGGCGCGATCGAGGCGCTGGCGGGATACGACGACGGCGCATGGTGGGTGCAGGATCTCGCCGCGAGCATCCCGGCGCGGCTGCTCGGGCCGGGCAATGGGCAGCGCGTGCTCGATCTGTGCGCCGCGCCCGGCGGCAAGACGCTGCAACTCGCCGCGATGGGCTGGCAAGTCACGGCGATCGACAAATCTGCGCGCCGGGTCGAGCGCCTCACCCAGAACCTTGCGCGTACCGGGCTGACAGCCGAAGTCATCACTGCTGATGTGATGCAATGGCGTCCGCCTGAGGCCTTGTTTGATGCGGTGCTGGTCGATGCGCCGTGCAGCGCCACCGGCACCTGCCGCCGCCATCCCGATGTGCTCCACCGGCCGATCGCCTTTGCCGAGCTGGAGAGCCTCCAGCGCGATCTGCTCGAACGCGCAGCGGGCGCGATCCGCCAGGGCGGACGGCTGGTCTATGTGGTGTGCTCGCTCGAACCGCAGGAGGGCGAGGCGCAGGCCGCGTGGGTCAAGGCACTGGCGCGGGTGCCGATCACCGCCGACCAGCTCCCGCCGGGCATCGCACCCACCGCTCAAGGCTGGTTTCGCAGCGACCCCGGCATGCTCGCCGAGCAAGGCGGCATCGACGGTTTCTTTGCCGCGATGTGGGAGAAGTAGTGGCTCAGCCCGCCTTCAGCTTATCGGCATAACTCTTGCGCAGCTTTGCCAGCTTGGGTGGAATCACCGCGAGGCAATAGGGATTGCGCTGGCCTTCGCCGTTCCAGTATTCCTGATGATAGTCTTCGGCCGGATACCATACCGCCGGGCCTTCGATGGTGGTCACGATGGGGGCATTGCGGCCCTCTGCGGCGCGCACGATGGCGGCTTCCATCGCGCTACGCTGCGCATCACCCACCGGAAACAGCGCGGAGCGATATTGCGTGCCCACGTCATTGCCCTGCCGGTTGAGCTGCGTTGGATCGTGGGTGGCAAAATGAATGTCGAGGAGGTCATCCAGCGACAGTACGTCCGGATCGAAGGTCACGCGGATCGCCTCGGCATGGCCCGTCGTGCCCGAGCAGACCTGCTTGTAGGTCGGGTCGGC
Source organism: Novosphingobium sp. Chol11 (assembly GCF_945870625.1). Lineage (GTDB taxonomy): Bacteria > Pseudomonadota > Alphaproteobacteria > Sphingomonadales > Sphingomonadaceae > Novosphingobium. Next base: position 2,574 of record NZ_CAMBTS010000035.1, read on the forward strand.
GATCCCTCCGCCGATATAGCCGCTCTCCACCGCGCTGACCCCGACGAGATCCTGAAACACCGCTTCGGTGCACCAGAAGCAGCCGCCTGCCATGATTGCCTGTTCCATCGCTCATTCCTTCGCGGTTCGAGTTTTGCCCGGGCGGATATCTAGGGATGCCGCGCCAGATTGTAATAGGCGCAGCTTAGGCTAGGATTGCGCGTGAGATCACCCCAATTCGCACGAGGAGCCCCGCCCATGCCCGTTTGGTCCAAATTTGCCGCCGTCGCATTTGTCGCCATGACGGCGGCAACCTTTGCGCTCCCCGCTTCTGCTGCCAAACCGAAGGCTGCGATGCGGGCTGCGGTCGCCGATCCCGCGCTCACCGCTGCGCTGGCCGATTCGCACCGCGACAAAGACCGCGCGCGCGATGTCTATCGCCACCCTGCCGAAATGATGAAATTCATGCAGATCAAGCCGGGCATGACCGTGGTGGAGTATTATCCCGGTGGCGGCTGGTTCACCCGCGTGCTGGTGCCTTATCTTGGTGCAAACGGGCAATACATCGTGTTGATCCCGCCAGTGACCCCGGCGGATAGTTTTGGCGAGGCCCAGACCACAACCCCGGCGTCCTTCGCCGAAAAGGCCGCGACGTGGACCGGTCCGGGCGGAGCGCCGGTTTCCGCGATTGTCAGCGGCAGCAAACTGGCCGACCGCAAGGGCACGGTAGACCGCGTGGTAATTTTTCGCGGTCTCCACAATATGTGGTCGGGCAACTCGCTCTACACCGATCTGAAAGCGGCGCGCCTGCTGCTCAAGCCTAACGGGCTCCTCGGCATCGAGCAGCACCGCGCCAAGCCTGGTGCTCCGGCCGATTACACCGATGGCAACATGGGCTATATGCGTGAGAAGGATGCGATCGCGCTGCTCGATACGATGGGTTTCCAGCTTGTCGGCAAAAGCGAGGTCAACGCCAATCCGAAAGACAGCGCAAACTGGCCTGACGGCGTGTGGACGCTGCCCCCGGCGCTGACTTTGAAGGACAAGGACCGCGCCAAGTATGAGGCCATCGGCGAGAGCGACCGGATGACGCTGATCTTCCGCAAGCGACCCTGATCAAAGCAGGCACCAAGGGCGCTCCATGACCAACCTCTCCGTCGCTGCGCTGCAGCTTGCGCTGGGCGGCGATGCCGCCAGCAATATCGCGGCGGTTTCCGCGCTGGTCGAACAGGCCGCGGCCATGGGCGCGCAGGTGGTGCTGCCGCCAGAGCTGTTTGCCGGGCCTTACTTCTGCAGCGTGGAGGATGAAGCCCTGTTCGCGCTCGCGCATCCACTGGGCGAAGACCCCTCGGTAGCCGCGATGCAGAAGCTGGCCGGCGCGTTGAAAATCGCCATCCCGACCAGTTTTTTTGAGCGCGACGGCCATCACTACTACAACACGCTGGCGATGATCGGCCCCGATGGAAGCATTATGGGCACCTACCGCAAGAGCCACATCCCCGATGGCCCGGGGTATGAGGAGAAGTACTACTTCCGTCCCGGCAACACTGGCTTCAAGGTGTGGGATGTGTTCGGCGCGCGGATCGGCGTGGGCATCTGCTGGGATCAATGGTATCCTGAATGCGCCCGCGCGATGGCGCTGATGGGCGCGCATGTGCTGTTTTATCCCACTGCCATCGGCTCGGAGCCCTACGACGCCAGTTTTGATACCAGCCGTATCTGGCGCCGCGCGATGATCGGCCATGCCGCTTCCAATTGCATGCCCGTGATCGCCGCCAACCGGATCGGTACCGAGGGGCAGGGGCAGGCGTTTTACGGCCACAGCTTCATTGCCGATCAGTGGGGCGATTTTCTGGGCGATTATGGCGCGCAGGAAACCGGCGCACTGGTCGCCAACCTCGATCTGGCCGAAGCCGCGCGCCACCGCGCCGGCATGGGTTTCTTCCGCGACCGCCGCCCAGAGCTTTACACGCGCCTCGCGCAGGATATCTGAACCTGGCGCGCTATCTGATCGCGCTCGGCTCTAACCAGCGCCATGCGCGGTTCGGCCTACCCAATGCGGTGCTGCGCTCCGCGCTGATCGCGCTGCAGGCCGCCGGGCTCGAACTCGAAGCGATCTCGCCGATCATCAGCAGCGCGCCGCTAGGGCCCTCGCAGCGCCGCTATGCCAATGCCGCGGCAGTGGTGCTGAGCCAGCATGATCCGCGCGCGCTGCTGGCCCTGCTTCAGCAGATCGAGCACCGTTTCGGTCGCAATCGGCGCGGGCAGCGCTGGCGCGCGCGCCCGCTCGATCTTGACGTAGTGCTGTGGCAGGGCGGAGTCTGGCGCGACAGTGTGCTCACTATCCCCCACCCTGAATTTCGTCGCCGCCTGTTCGTGCTTGGTCCCGCCACCGAAATTGCCCCCGATTGGCGCGATCCGATCACCCATTGCACCTTGCGACACCTGCGCGCGCGCTTGACCCGCAAGAGTGTGGCCCTTAGAGGGCCGCATCGCAGCGCAAGCGCGGGCCCTTAGCTCAGTCGGTAGAGCACGTGACTTTTAATCACTAGGTCGCTGGTTCGAACCCAGCAGGGCTCACCAACCTTTTCTCGATTGGCCGCAAGCGATCACGCGTCAGGCCGCATCCGGCAGCTTGACCGGCACGCCGTTGACGATGCACGGATCGATGCCAAAATCCTTGGCGATGGCGCGCGCGGTCATCTTGGCTGACATCATGACCGAAGGCGTGCCGCCGCCCGGCTGGGTGCCTTGGCCCACGAGGTACAGGTTGGTAACGTCCTCGCTGCGATTGTGCGGCCGGAAAAATGCCGATTGGGTAAGCACCGGCTCGACCCCGAAACCATTGCCCGCATAGGAGCCCAGCGTCTGCTCGAAATAATCGGGCGTCACGAAGCTTTGATAGACAATGCGCTGCTTGAGGCCGGGAATGTACCCGCGCTCGTCCAGAAAGGTCAGCACTTTGTCGGCAAAGCCGGGTCCGACTTTGGCCCAATCGATGTCGCTCAGATTGTTGGGCACCGGAATCAGCGTGTAGGCCGCATGGTGGCCCTCGGGCGCTAGGCTGGGATCGGTGATCGTCGGAATGTGGAGATACTGCGAGAAATCCTCGCTCAATGTCTTGCGGTCGAAAATGTCGGTCAGCAGCTCTTCATAGCGCGGCCCGAGAATGATGTTGTGATGCTGCAGATTTGAATCGCCGTGCTGCCGCGTGTAGCCGAAGTAGATCACCATCAGCGACATCGACTGCTTGCGGAATTTGACTACCGCGTCGCGATTGATCGTGCGGTGTGCTTTGTCGACCAGCTTGAGGTAAGTCGTGGCATAATCGGCGTTGGACACGACAAGGTCGGACGTCAGCTTTTCGCCGGACTGGAGCGTAACCCCGGTGGCGACACGCTTGCGCCCCTGCTTGGCCACATCTATCGAAGCAACTTCGGCATTGAGACGCAAAGTCCCGCCCATTTCCTCGAACTTGCGGATCATGCCGGCGATCAGCGCGCCGGTGCCGCCGACCGCGAAATGGATGCCCCAGGTTTTCTCGACGAAATGGATCATCGCATAAATCGCGGGGACTTTGAGCGGGTTGCCGCCGACGAGCAGGGGTTCGAAGCTGAACACCTGGCGCATCTTGTCGCTCTTGAAATACTTCTTCACGAATGAGAACAGCGACTGGATCGCGCCCAGCTTGACCAGATCGGGGACCACGCCGAGCATCGAACGGAGGCTGCCGAAGTACGTATAGCCCAGTTCGAGAAAGCCGCGTTCGAAGATCGCGCGCGCGGCTTCGTGGAAACGCTCGTATCCGTCCAGATCTTCGGGGGCGAGGCGCGCGATCTGCTCGCGCACCCGCACCGGGTCGGCGTCATAATCGAAGAACGTGCCGTCATCGAAATAGATCCGGTAAAACGGCAGGATCGGCACGATCTCGACATAGCGGCTGGTATTGGGGCCGCCGCTGATGCCCGAGAGGATCCGGCGATCATCGCCGAGCACATGCGCTGGAAAATCAGGCTCGCCCAGCCTGGCGTGGTCGGCCTCGAGGCTGAACAGCTCTTCGATGAAATGCGGCACGGTCAGCACCGTCGGCCCCATGTCGAACGTGAAGCCCTCGGCGCGGCGCACATAGGCGCGCCCGCCCGGAGCATCGAGCGCCTCAACAATGGTCGTCGCAAACCCCAGGCTTTGCAAGCGCATGGCGCAGGCGATCCCGCCAATGCCCGATCCTATGACAATCGCGCTTTTCCGTTCCATGAGCCGTGCCTTATCCACTATGCGGGCGCTGCGTTGCCAAGCGACCGCAGCCGAAGACCCGATATGGCAATGGTCACCGGACTGCAATGTGCCACAAGGACACTGTCGGACGGCCTGCCTTCAGGTGCGCCGCATCCGCAACACAAAGCCCACCGCAAAACCTGCGGCGACCAGCAGGCTGAGCCAGAACTGACTGGCCAGATCAGGCTGCAACGCCATGAACAGCAGCACCGCCAGCATCGCCGCCATCGCCAGCAGCGAGCCATAGGGGTGGAACCACATCTTGAGCTTCAGCCGCGCCGGGGCCTCGCGCTCGAACCGGCTGCGCAGGCGCAGCTGGGCGGCGGCCACCAGCAAGTAGAGCAGGATCATCGTGACGCCCGAGGAATTGACCAGAAAGCTGAACACGGTGCCCGGCGAAAGCCAGTTGGCCGCCAGCGCGCCATAGCCAAACAGGCTGGCCGCGATGATTGCACGCGCGGGCACTTTGCGGGCGTTGACATGCACCAGCCAGCGGGGCGCGTCGCCATAGCGGGCGAGGCCAAACAGCGCGCGCGAGGTGACATAGAGCCCGCTGTTGAGGCACGATAGCACCGCCACCAACACCACCGCGCTCATGATCGTCTCCCCGCCGGGGATCGCCATCGCGGCGAGCGTAGTGGCAAAGGGCGAATGCCCCGGCACGATGTTCTGCCACGGCACGATCGTGACGATCAGCAGCATCGAGAGCACATAAAAAATGACGATCCGCACCGTAACCGAGATCGTCATCCGCGAGATTACTTTCGCCGGATCGGGCGATTCGGCCGCCGCGATCGTCGCGATCTCCGCGCCGCAGAGCGCAAAGATGGTGGAAGATACAGCCGCCAGCACCACGCTCCAGCCATGCGGGGCAAAGCCGCCATGCACGGTCAGGTTGGCGATGGAGGGGCCCTGAGGCGCGGTCAATCCCGCCACCCAGGCGATGCCGAGCAAGATGAACACGATGATCGCCGCGACTTTGATCGAGGAGAACCAGAACTCGAACTCGCCGAACGAGCGCGTTGACAAGAGGTTGGCCCCAAGCATCAACGTCATCAAAGTCGTGCCGATGGCCCATTCCGGCAAGCCGGGTAGCCACACGGCGATGATCTTGGCTCCGGCAATCGCCTCGACCGCGACTACCACGACCCAGAAATACCAGTAGAGCCAACCAGAGAGAAACCCGGCGAGATGCCCCAGACCAGCGCGGGCGAAATCGGGAAAGCTCTGCACCCCATCGAGTGAAACCGCCATCTCCGCGATCATCCGCATGACCAGCAGGATCAGCAGGCCCGCGATCAGATAGGACAATACCGCCGCCGGCCCCGCAGCGGCAATGGTGGCGGACGAGCCGACAAACAGCCCTGCCCCGATGATCCCGCCAATCGCGATCATCGAGACGTGGCGCGGCAGCAGTGTCTGGCTCAACTGGGCGTTTTGCGCGCCTGGTTCGGCCCCTGGTTCGATCGCCGCCGCTATGCTCATGTCTTGCCCCTTCACGCCCGAAGGGTCATGGCATATCGCGAGCAGCGGCGCTGTCAAACTTCGGCCTCAATGCAGGCCGACGATTTTGGTTTAAGCGCTGGCGCCTTTGTTGCGAAAGGTGTCGGACGCCAGATCGAACAGCTTCTGCGCGACGAGCACGGCGGCTGGGGCGTTGGGAGCCGTTGCGTCCGCGCCGACTTCGGCGGCGAGTGCCGGGCGCGCGGTAAACATCGGGCCGCCGACCATGACGCTGATGGCCGGATTAAGCGATTGCTGGCGCACGAGTGCGATGGTCGAACGCAAGACATCGAGCTGTCGTTCCGATCCCGCGGTGAGGCCGACAACCGCGAACCACTGGCGGCGGGCGGCATCGGCAATCTCCTCCACTGTGGCGGAAAGCTCGGTTTGCACTTGCCATCCGGCTGCCAGCAGAAACCGCTCGACCATGGTGACGCCGAAGTAATGCTGATCGCCCGGGGTCATGGCCATCAGCACCTGGCGGCGGGTATCGAGCGCCGGGATGCTGTGCGTGTCATTGAACACCGCCAACAGCTTTTGAAGACGCGCAACGCCGAGCGTCACATCGATGAAATCGCATTCGTCGCGGTCCCACATCTCGCCCAAATACCGCGCAGTAGGCTCCAGCAGCTCGATAAACAGGGTGTCCATCTGCAGGCCGCGATCGCGCAGCACCAGAACATAGGCCGCTGCCGCCTCAAGGTCGGTGCCCAGCACGATGTCGGCGAGTTGGTGGATCTCATCGCTGCCCGGCGGGATCAGGTTCGCCGCAGGCTCGCTGGGGTGCGCCGGCTGGATGACTTTGTTGTTGAGGCGCAGCAGGCGCGGGATAATCTCGCTGGAAATGGCCCGCGCAAGCTTCGCCTGCCGCAGCGAAACATCGTCGCGACCATAAATCTCCGGCGAAATGAAGTGCGTTTCAAGCCGGCGCAGATGGAGGCCGTCGATAGCAGGACTTGGTGTAGTCCTGGCTGCGTATACCATCGCGCATCCCCTCGCTGAGCCGTTTATCGACTCTCTATAACGAAAACAGCATATTGAACCGGCTCTGTCGATAGTCAAAAAGGGCGTTTGGCGCGCTTTGCGATGTTAGCCGACGGTCGCGCGCACTTGCGCTGCGGGCATCACGCTGATTTGGCCGGACCTTTGCCAAGGCTCGCCCAGCGCTTGAATGGCAGCGGCGCGTGCTTGGCAGCGGACCCTCGAAGTGAAAGCGGCGCGGTGCGCCCCATTGCGGGGGCTAAGGTGGGCGCAAGCGGACCAACACAGGATTTTGTGCGTTGCAAAATTGCGTTGCGCATACGAATGATGTTCCTGTAAATCATACAACGCAGGTCTTTCGTACGAAACGAAAATAAGACCGTTCAGGGACAGGATCACGTGGATCAAGATCAGACACCGCGCCGGGCGCCAGACGTTACGGCAACCGTCAATCCTGTGCGCAGCGGCGCCGATTGGCAGACCATGCGCGATGCGTGCCTCGCCGATCCTGGCGCGTTCCACGGTGATATTGCGAATCGCACGATCCATTGGTTCGTCGGCGATGTCGGAGCCAATGGTGCCTGGATCATGCTGGGCGAGGATGGCCGCTGGTCAGGCTGGGACGCGGTCAGCGGTGCGTCCGTCACGCCCGATCTGCCTGCCGATTTTGCTCCCTGGACCCGCGCGTTCGATGGCGACAACGCCCCGCACTGGCGCTGGTTTGCCGGTGGGCGTACCAATGGCTGCTTCAACGAGGTCGATCGGCATGTGCTGACCGGGCACGGCGATGAGGCCGCGCTGATCTTCGAAGGGGACCGCTGGGACATGTCGTCCGATGGCGGGCGCGGCGCACCGGTCGATTGCTTCACCGTGTCGCGGCGGCAATTGCTGCTGGAAACCGCGAAATGCGCGGTTGCCCTGCAGGCGCTGGGGCTCAAGGCGGGTGATCGCATCGCGCTCAACATGCCAAGCATCGTGCCGCAGATTTTCTGGACCGAAGCGGCCAAGCGGCTCGGCATCGTCTACACCGCCGTTTTCGGCGGCTTCAGCGACAAGACCTTGTCCGACCGCATCGCCGATGCCGGCGCGCGCGTAATCGTGACCTCGGACGGCAGCTATCGCAACGCACAGGTCGCCGCGTTCAAGACGGCCTATACCGACCCCGCGCTCGATAACTTCGTGCCGGTCAAGACTGCGCTGGCGATCATCGCGCAGACCGACCTCGGTATTGCCGAGGAAGACGCCGCCACGATCCGCGAAACCGTGGCCGAAACGCTCGCCGGCGAAGTCACTGTCGAACGTTCCGACGTGATGCGCGGCGTTGGCCGGGCGCTGGTGCTGCTGGGCAAGGCGGCGCGGCTCAGTTCGGCCGATGCGGCGCGGGTTCGCATCGCCATCGCCTCCAGCCTCGTCACCGTGCCGCCGCGCGTCGATGCGGTGATCGTGGTCAAGCACACCGGCCAGCCCGATCTGGTCTGGCGGCCCGAGCGCGACCGCTGGAGCCACGAGCTCACCGATGCGGCGCTCGCCACCATTCTGGACAAGGCGGGGCTCGCGTCCGAGGCCGATTTGCTGGCGCTTCCCGATGCCGAATTCGTCCGCGCGATCTGGGCCGCCTCGCCGCCGCTCCCGGTCGACGCCGATTATCCGATGTTCTTCATCTACACTTCGGGCTCGACCGGAAAGCCCAAGGGCATCGTTCACGTGCACGGGGGCTATACTGCGGGCATCGCGCATACCATGAAGGCCGCGTTCGATGCGCGGCCGGGCGATACGCTGTTCGTCGTGGCCGATCCCGGCTGGATCACCGGGCAAAGCTATCTGATCTCCGCCTCGCTGCTCACCCGCGTGACCAGCCTGATTTCCGAAGGTTCGCCGGTGTTCCCGCATGCCGGACGCTTTGCCTCGATGATCGAGCGGCACAATGTCACGATCTTCAAGGCGGGCGTCACCTTCCTCAAATCGGTGATGTCCGATCCTTCGAACCTTGCTGATGTCGAGCGCTATGACATGTCGTCGCTGCGCGTCGCGACCTTCTGCGCGGAGCCGACCTCGCCTTCGGTGCAGGCCTTCGGCATGGATCATGTCACGCCGCAATATATCAACAGCTACTGGGCGACCGAGCACGGCGGCATCGCGTGGACGCATTTCTATGGCAACAGCGACTTCCCGCTGAAGGCCGATGCGCACGCCTATCCGCTGCCGTGGATCGTTGGCGACGTCTGGGTCGAGGATGCCGATGCGCCCGCGGCGCAGGCGCCATTCACGCGCGCCGGCGATGCCGGGGTGCCGTGGCGCCGGGCCGAGCCGGGCGAGAAGGGCGAGATCGTGATCGCTTCGCCCTATCCCTATCTGGCGCGCACGATCTGGGGCGATGTCGACAACTTCACGGTCGAGAACGGCAGTGTGATCGGCGATTGGCGCGGCGATGCCGGGCGCTGGGCCGATGGCTACTGGACCCGCTGGCGCGGCGCGTGGGGGTATACCCAGGGCGACTTCGCGATCCGCCACGAAGATGCGTCGTTCTCGTTCCATGGCCGCAGCGACGATGTGATCAACGTTTCGGGCCACCGCATGGGCACCGAGGAAATCGAAGGCGCGATCCTTCGGGACAAGGCGCTTGATCCGGATTCGCCGGTAGGCAACGTGCTCGTGGTCGGCGCGCCCCACCGCGAGAAGGGGCTGACGCCGCTGGCGTTCGTCGTGCCGGTCGCGGGCCGCAAGCTGACCCAGGACGATCGCCGACGGTTGTTCGATCTGGTCCGCACCGAAAAAGGCGCGGTCGCCGTGCCTGCCGATTTCCTCGAAGTCTCGCAGTTCCCCGAAACGCGCTCGGGCAAGTACATGCGCCGCATGGTTCGTGCGCTGGTCGAAGGCGGCGAGTTGGGCGATGTGACCACATTGCGCAATCCCGAGGCGCTGACCGAGCTCAAGAAAGTGATCGACGAGTGGCAGCGCAAGCAACGCCTCTCCGAGGATCAGTCGCTGTTCGATCGCTACAGGTACTTCCTGATCCAGTACAATGTCGTGGCTCCCGGCAAGCGGGTGGCGACCGTCACCGTGACCAACCCGCCGGTCAACGCGCTCAACGAGCGCGCGATCGACGAGCTGGTGATCGTGGTTGATCATCTCTCGCGCAACGATGATGTCGTCGCGGTGGTGTTCACCGGCGAGGGCACCTCCTCGTTCGTCGCGGGCGCCGATATCCGGCAGATGTTGGAGGAAATCCACAGTGTCGATGAAGCGATGGTGCTGCCCAACAACGCGCAGCTTGCCTTCCGCAAGATCGAAACGATGGGCAAGCCGTGCATCGCGGCGGTGCAGGGCGTCGCGCTGGGCGGCGGCATGGAGTTCGCGCTCGCGTGTCATTACCGCATTGCCGAGCCAACCGCCCGTTTTGGTCAGCCGGAAATCCGCCTGCGCCTGCTCCCCGGCTATGGCGGCACCCAGCGCCTGCCGCGCTTGCTCGGCGAAGCGCGCGGGGCCGAAGGCGTGCGCGATGCGCTCGATCTGATCCTTGGCGGGCGCAGCATCGATGGCGCTGCGGCGCAGGCCATTGGCCTTGTCGATGATCTTGTCGAAGGCGCGCATGATGCGCTGGCCGCCGCGCATGCCGCGGTTCGCGCCTATGTGCGCGATCCTGCGGGCAGCCCGCTGGGCCAGGCCTTTGCCGCGCGCGAGGCGATGACCGCGCTGTGGGAAGCGCCGTCGCCGGTTTCGCTCGATGCGGTGCTCGAAGACGAGTTCCTGCAGCGCGTGCTGCGCCAGCTCGATTGGGCTGGCCGCAAGGTTGCGGGCGAGCGCGCGCTCGATGCGGTGCGTACCGGCCTTGAACAAGGCATGGCGACGGGCCTCGCGCGCGAAGCGGCGGTGTTTGCGCAGGCCATCGTCGATCCCGAAGGCGGCAAGACCGGCATCCGCCAGTTTATGGACAAAGTCAGCCCGCCGCTGCCCGTGCGGCGCAATGGCGTGTGGATCGATGCCGAGCATGAACCGCGCGGGAAGGCGCTCGAAGCCTCGGGCGATCTGCTCCCGGTCGGCGCGCCGTTTTATCCGGGCGTCACCGCGATCCCCGCGTATCAATATGCCTTTGGCATCGCGCGCGATCCCGATACCGGGAGCCCGCGTTTCGGTCCGCCGATCAGCCACGAACGCGAACTGATCGTTGCCGTGCCGGAGCCCGCGCCGAATGATGCGCTGGTCTACATGCTGACCTCGGAGGTCAACTTCAACGATATCTGGGCGCTCACCGGCATTCCCGTCTCGCCGTTCGATAGCCATGAGGAAGACGTTCAGATCACCGGATCGGGCGGCATTGCCCTGATCGCCGCGCTGGGCAGCGAAGCCAAGGCGCAGGGGCGCTTGAAGGTCGGCGATATGGTCGCGGTCTATTCGGGCACCAACGATCTGCTCAGCCCGCAAGTCGGCAACGATCCGATGTATGCCGGCTTTGCGATCCAGGGATACGAAACCGAAACGGGCAGCCACGCGCAGTTCCTCGCGGTGCAGGCACCGCAATTGCATTCGGTTCCGGGCGACCTCACGCTGGAGCAGGCGGGAAGCTATATTCTCAATCTCGGCACGATCAGCCGCTGCCTGTTCACCACTTTGCAGATCGAGCCGGGGCGGACGCTGTTTGTCGAAGGCTCGGCAACCGGCACCGGCCTCGATGCGCTGCGTTCGTCGGTGCGCACCGGCTTGCAGGTAACGGGCCTCGTCTCCAGCCCCGCGCGCGCCGCATTCATTGCCACGCAAGGCGCCGTCGGCGCGCTTGACCGCAAGGATGCGCGCTTTGCCGATCTGTTCACCGCCGTTCCTGAAGACGCAGACGAAGCCCGCGCGTGGGAGGCAGCAGGGGCGCCCCTTGTTGCCCAATACAAGGCGCTCAACGGCGGCATGCTGGCCGATTATGTGGTCAGCCATGCCGGCGAGACGGCTTTCCCGCGAAGCTTCCAGTTGCTCGCCGAAGGCGGCACTTTGGCGTTCTACGGCGCGTCGTCAGGCTATCACTTCAGCTTCATGGGCAAACCCGGCAGCGCCAGCCCTGAGGTGATGCTGCGCAAGGCCGCGCTGCGCGGCGGCGAAGCAGTGCTGATCTATTATGGCCCGCGCTCGTCCGATCTGCTTGATGAGGCAGGGCTGGAAATGATCGAAGGCGCGCGCCGGTTCAACGCGCGCACCGTGGTTGCCACCACCACCGATGGCCAGCGCGAGTTTCTCCAGTCGCTCGGGCTGGAAGACACCATTGCGGGGATCGTCAGCCTTGAAAGCATCCGCCGCCGCGAGGGCGCAAACTTCGATTGGCCCGATACGATGCCGCGTCTGCCCGATGCCAAGACCGATATCGAACCGTTCAAGGCGGCGGTGCGCGATTATCAGGACCGGGTGATGAAGCCGTTCGGCGCAGCCGTCGGCAAGATTCTGCGTTCACCCGATAATCCGCGCGGGAGCCCGGATCTGATCATCGAGCGTGCAGGACAGGATACGCTGGGCATCTCGACTTCGCTGGTCAAGCCGTTCACCGGGCGCGTGGTTTTTGCCGAAGACCTCTCCGGCCAGCGCTTCACGTTTTATGCGCCGCAAGTGTGGACCCGTCAGCGCAAGATACTGATGCCGACCGCGTCGATCCTCGGTACGCATCTGTGCAATGCCTTCGAAGTTGCGCGGATGAACGACATGATCTCTGCCGGGCTGCTGGATGTAACCGAACCGCAGGTCGTGCCATGGGAAGGCCTTCCCGAAGCGCACCAGTCGATGTGGGAAAACCGGCATACCGGCGCAACGTATGTGGTGAACCATGCATTGCCCGCGCTGGGGCTGCGCAGCCGCGATGCGCTCCTTGAAATGTGGGCGTCACAAGCAAACTGATCTTTGAAAAACGGGGTAGTGATGATGGCAAAGGCAAAAACCACGGCCGCTGAAGTTTCCAGCGTACAGGAAACGAGCGCTTCGGGTGCTGCATCGGGCCGCCTTGCCGGCAAGATCGCGGTGATCACGGGCGCTGCGGGCAATATCGGCGGCGAAATCGTGCGGCACTATTTGGCTGAAGGCGCGACGGTGGTGATGACCGGGCGCACCGCGGCCCGCACCGATGCCGCCGCCGCCGCGATCCTTGCCGAAACGGGCGCAGCCGCGGACCGGATCATGACGGTCGAACTCGATGGCGGCGATGCCCCGTCGGTGCGCGCCGGGATTGCCAAAGTCGTCGAGCGGTTTGGCAAGATCGACATTCTGGTGAACAATGCCGGGTCGGCCGGTCCGAAGCAGCCGCTGGGCAGCCTGCCGATGGATGCCGCCGAACTGGCCGCGCTGCAAAAATCCGGTTCGAACGACGGCGAGACCGTGGGCGATGCGATCCGCAACATCTTCGGTGTGGCGTGGAATCTGGTCCGCGCGGCCGCGCCCGCGATGAGCGAGGGCGGCTCGATCATCAATGTCTCGACGATTTTCTCGCGCACGCCCTATTATGCGCGCACTGCCTATGTCGTGCCCAAGGCGGCGATGAACGCGCTGTCGCGCGAACTGTCGCTGGAACTCGGGCCGCGCGGCGTGCGTGTCAATCTGGTGTTCCCCGGCCCCATCGCCAGCGAGCGCATTCGCACCGTGTTTGCCGCGATGGACAAGATGCGCGGCGATGGCGAAGGCACCACGCAGGCCGAATTTTTCGGCATGATGTCGTTGAAGCGCGGCGTCGATGGCGCGCCGCGCGACAAGACGTTCCCGACGCCGGGCGATATCGCAACGACCTGCGTGTTCCTCGGCAGCGACGATTCTGCGCCCTATAACGGCCACGATTTCGAAGTGACCCACGGCATGACCGTGCGCAAGGAATCGCGAGCGACCTATCTTGCGCGCCCGACGATGCGTTCGATGGATGGAGCAGGTCTTGCCGTGCTGATCGCCGCAGGCGATGGCTGGGAAGATGCGCTGGAGATCGCCAAGATCCAGATCGCATGCGGCGCGCAAGTGCTGCTCGGCCTCTCGCGTCAGGCCGATGTCGCGGTGGCGCAGTCGCGCGCCGCCGCCGATGCGCTGGGCGACAAGCTGGCGATCATCCGCTTCAACCGCACTGAGCCCGCCGCGATGGAACAGGCGCTGGAGGCCTATAGCGAAGCCGGGACGCCGATCACCGGCGCGATCTTCATGCCGATGCGCGGGGCGGACGAGTTTACCGGCGCGCTGGTCGATGCATCGGACCAAGATGTGAATGCGTTCATGGACGCGGAGATTGCGGGCAACATTGCGCTGGCGCGCACGCTCAGCCGCTACTGGAAGCGGTATGATACACTGCTGCAGGACCCGCGTTTCGTGTTCCTGACGAATACCACCGACGGCAAGGGCGATATCTTCGCCAACGTGCTGCGCGCTGCGACCGAGCAACTGATCCGCGTCTGGCGCGACGAGTCCGAAGTCGATGTCAAGCACGGCCGCCGCCGCCAGACCGAATGGGGCAGCCAGATCGTCCGCTTCGGCAACGACGAAGCCGAGAACACGCGGTTTACCGCGGGGCATGCGGCGCGCATCCTGCTGAAAGAAAGCAAGATCCGCGAGATCACGCTCTATGTGCCCACCAGCATCGGCGAGGCGACCGGCGCGCGCAAGGCGATGCCGGGGTTCAGCGAAAACATCACCGGGCTGCATCTGGGCAAAGTTGCGCTGATCACGGGCGGTTCGGCCGGGATCGGCGGGCAGGTGGCCCGGCTCTTGGCGCTGGCTGGCGGCAAGATCATGATGGTCGCCCGCCGCGAAAGCGAGCTGGCGGTGGCGCGCGCGCGCATTGTGAGCGAGCTTGAAGATGTCGGCTTCGCCGGTGTCGAGCGCCGCGTGCAGACGATGGGCGGCGTCGATGTCAGCGATCTCGCCTCGCTGAAGCGCGCGGTCGACGAGACGATCAAGGCGTTCGGCCGGATCGACTATCTGATCAACAACGCGGGTGTGGCCGGGGCCGAAGACATGGTCGTCGATATGGATATCGACGCGTGGCGCTATACGCTCGATGCCAACCTGGTGTCGAACTACTTGCTGATGCACCATGTCGTGCCGCTGATGAAGGCGCAGGGATCGGGCTACATCCTCAACGTCTCGTCCTACTTCGGCGGCGAAAAGTTCCTCGCGGTCGCCTATCCCAATCGCGCCGATTATGCCGTGTCCAAGGCCGGACAGCGCGCGATGGTCGAATCGATGTCGCGCTATCTGGGCCCCGAGGTCCAGTTCAACGCCATCGCGCCGGGGCCGGTCGATGGCGACCGGTTGGCGGGCACCGGCGGCAAGCCGGGTCTGTTCGAGCGGCGCGGCAAGCTGATCCTTGAAAACAAGCGCCTGAACGCGATCCATGCGGCGGTGATCAAGACGCTGCGCCGCGGGGTGCGGGTTGAGGCGGTGCTCAACCGGCTTGCCCGCAACGACACTATCCGCATGTCGCACGACACCAATAACCCTCACGAACTGCGTGATCTTGCGCTGGCTTGTGCGCGCGAGGGCGACGGCGTCTGCACCTGGGACCGCTACCTGCTGACCGGCGCAATCGCGCAGCGGCTGGTCTCGCGGCTGCGCAAAGGCGGCTATTTCCTCGATTCGCCCGAGTGGCTTGAGCGGCCGGATACGGCTGAGGCCAACAGCGGATGGCTGATGAAACTGCCGCCCGATGATGTGCCCTTCCTGCCCGCCGACAAGATCGCGATCGAGGCCAAGAAGGTCGGCAGCGGCGTGCTGCGCCAGCTTCACCTCGGCAAGATGCCCACCGAAGGCGAAGTGGCGCAGGCCACTGTCTTCTTCCTTGCAGACCGCGCGGTCAGCGGCGAGACGTTCATGCCTTCGGGCGGTCTCAGCGTCGAGCGTTCGACCACCGAGCGCGAGCTGTTCGGCAGCCCCAAGCAGGAGCGTCTCGATCAGATGCGCGGCAAGACCGTGTGGATCATCGGCGAGCATCTCGAAGATTATCTCGCCGAAGCTGCGCGCCAGTTCATCGAGGATTGCCATGTCGCGCGGGTGGTGCTGCTCACTGCCAGCCAGGCTGGGGCCGATGCAATCCGCGCGCAGCTGACCGAAATTCCTGCGGACCATCTGGAAACGATCCTGTGTGATAGCGGGCTCGAAGTGGCGATGAACGATGCGCTAGGCCGCTGGGGCCGCCCGATGACCATCGTCTCTACTCCGTTTACGCCCCTGCCGGACCGTTTGTTCGAGCTGGAGAACCCCTTGACCCCCGAAGCCTTCCGCGATGTGGTCGAGGCCAACCTGACGCATCATTTCCGCGTGGCGCGCAAAGCCTCGCTCTATGACGATTGCCAGATCGTGCTGGTCTCGCCTGATGTGCCGATGGGCGATACCAGCCCGGCCTTTGCCATCGCCAACTTCATCAAGACCACGCTGCACGCCTTCACCGCGACCGCAGCGGTCGAGAACGAGCGGCTGGTCCATGATGTGCCGATCAACCAGATCAACCTCACCCGGCGTGTGCGTTCGGAAGAGCCACGCAACCTTGACGAACACCTCGAAGAAGTGAAGCGCTTTGCGCGCGGCGTGCTGCTGCTCGGCGCGCCACTTCCCGATGCGGAAGATTCGCGCTATCGCTCGCGCATTTACCGCGGAATGGCCATGACGGTCTGAGGAACACAATTTGAATCAGTATTTGCCATTCGAAAAGGCCGTGCAGGCGCTCGAAACTCGGGCGTTGCAAGTGCGCGAAGCCAGTGGGGAGGACACCGAGGCGGCGCTGCTCGACGAGCGCGCGCAGCGACAGCTATCGGATCTTTATGCCCGCCTCACCCCGTGGCAGCGCACATTGGTGGCGCGGCACCCGGCGCGGCCGCATTTCAAACACTATGTCGAGCACTTGTGCAGCGATTTCCTCCCGCTCGGCGGCGACCGCACATTCGGCAATGACGAGGCGATCATCGGCGGCTTTGCCACGTTGGAAGGTCGCAAGGTTGTCTTGATCGGCCATGCCAAGGGGGAAGACACCGCCTCGCGGGTCAAGCACAACTTCGGCATGGCGCGGCCCGAGGGCTATCGCAAGGCGATCCGCCTGATGGAACTGGCCGACCGTTTCGGGCTGCCGGTGATCACGCTGGTCGATACCCCGGGCGCATTTCCCGGCCTTGATGCCGAGGAACGCGGGCAGGCCGAGGCGATTGCCCGCAGCACCGAGAAATGCCTCTCGCTCGGCGTGCCGATGGTTGCGGTGATCGTGGGCGAAGGCGGTTCGGGCGGCGCAATCGCGCTTGCGGCGGCAAACCGCGTGCTGATGCTGGAACACTCCGTCTATTCGGTAATCTCGCCCGAAGGCTGCGCCTCGATCCTCTGGCGCAGCGCGGGCAAGGCCGCCGAAGCCGCCGAGGCGATGAAGATCACCGCCAATGAGCTCCTGCGTCTGGGCGTGATCGACCGCATTGTTTACGAGCCTGCGGGCGGCGCGCACCGCGCGCCTGCGCTGGCGATCAGCCGGGTCGGCACGGCGATTTCGGCCGAGCTGACCGCGCTGGCAGGACTATCGAAGGACGAACTGCGCAGCGAGCGGCTCAACAAGTTCTTGCAGATGGGGCAACTTTAACCGGGGTCTACCACCCCATACTGCCCAGGACGCCCTTGAACGGTCCGGCAAACCCCGACGTGATCCAGCCGCCGTAAAACGCGCCCGGTTGCGGGATGACCGTTTCGCCATCGACAGTGCACCTGTCGAATGGACGGGCATAGAACGCCACGTGATCGCGCAAAGATTGGAACGTGCGGGTCGGGCTGGGATAGCTCCAGCCCACGCGCGGCAGCACGATATCGCCGACCACCACATCCCAATAGACCGCCGCCCCCTTCCATTCGCACATCGAACTGCCCTCGGCGCGGCGCAGCACGCCGGGCGCGATGTCGGCTGGCGGGATGTAGTAGCTGGGCGGGTGGCTCGTTTCGAGCGTGCGCACGGCGGCGCGCGTATCGGCGACGATCACCCCGGCATGTTCGATCACGATGCGCGCCGAACATAGCTCGGCGATCGCCGGGCGCGGGAACGCCCACACGCTTTCCTGCCCCGGCGCGACAGGGTCCGGCTCAGGCCGCATGCCGTTTGGTATTTTTTTGCATCCCCTGCAATATGCGCGCTGCGTCTGGTCTTGTCACGCGGCTGCGCGCAGCACTGCCCCTAGGGCCAAACCATTCCCTGCCTTGCGATTGATCCTTGCTCGGCTAAGTTCGATGCGGATGTCATGATGACACCGCAGCATAAGGCGGAACGGGCGCTTGGCGAAAAAACGAGGATGGGCGGTGCGCATACTGGGCTGGACGGCGGGCTTGCTCGGAATCGGGGCGGTCAGCCTCGCAGCGTATCTCTATGCCCCCGACAAGCCCCGCGTCGCGCTTGAAGCGCTTTATCCGGGCGAATACCGCACAGTTTTGGGCATGCGCCTGCGCCTGCGCGATACCGGGCCGAGGGATCGGCCAGCGCTCATTCTCGTGCATGGTTTCGGCTCCAGCCTCGATACGTGGGAGCCATGGGCAGAGGCGCTTTCGGTGCGCTACCGGGTGGTCCGCTTCGATCTGCCCGGCTTTGGCCTCAGCGGGCCGGACCCGACAGGCGACTATTCCGATGCGCGCTCAATGAAGATACTGATCGGCCTGATGGATCAATTGGGTATCGCGCGCGCCAGCCTGATTGGCAATTCGTTGGGCGGACGGATCGTGTGGAACTTGGCCGCGCTCCATCCGGAACGGGTGGCGCGGCTGGTGCTGATCTCGCCCGATGGCTTTGCCAGCCCCGGCTTCGAATATGGCAAACCTCCACAAGTGCCCCTGATGATGAAAGCGCTGCCCTATGTCGCGCCGCGCGAGATGCTGAAGCAGAACCTCGCCATCGCTTATGCAAGGCCCGCAGCGCTCAGCGAAGAGACGGTGACCCGCACCCGCGACATGATGCTCGCGCCTGGCGTGCGGCGCGCGATTTTGGCGCGCATGGAGCAAGTGATCCTGCGCGATCCCGCCCCGACCTTGGCGCGGATCAAGGCGCCGGTGCTGCTGCTGTGGGGCGAAAAGGACGGGATGATCCCGATCAGCAATGCGGCCGACTATATGCGCGATCTGCCGCCCGGCGCGAAGTTGGTGCGCCTGCCAGAGCTGGGCCATGTGCCGTTCGAGGAAAACCCGGGCCGCGCGCTCATCCCGGTGGAGGCGTTTCTGGCGGAAGGTGGCCCCTGAAGCTGGCACAGCGCGGGCACTTTCGGCATTTGGGCCGCCATTGTCTCTCGGGCGCCGTGTAAGCAGTGGGCTGGGCGTCGGTAATGATCCGCATGACTGCGGATCCGTTGTGGTGGACGCAAAGGGTCTCCCTCTGACGTGGATTGTTGAAACACACAAATTGCGAGAATCATGGTTTGGACGGGATCAGGGTCAGGCTGGTCTGGCGTCCATCGATATAGCGCATGGTTGTGCCGTCGAAGAAGGCGTTCTCCTCGGTCCTGAAATCGACGCGCTGGCCGCCCCATTCGGGCACGGCGGCATAGGAGGTCAGTTCGATCGACCACGCGGTATTGGCGCGGATCGGCGCGCTTCCGCGCGGATCGGCGTTCTGGTTGTCCCAAAAACCGATGGATGGCCCTGCGCCGTGGCCATGCAGGCCAATCGGATGCGAATAGATCGAGGGGGCGAGGCCTGCCGCCACTGCTTCCGCCCGCGCCAAGGCCAGCGCCTGGTTGCCGCTGCGGCCGACCGCGAAATGGCGGGCGAGGATGTCCTGCACCTTGTTGCTGTTCGCCAGCCCCTGCCTGAGGCCTGCGGGCGCTTCGGTTTCCCCCGGTTTGAGCACATAGGCAAGGTGCTGCGTATCGGTATTGAGCCGCAGGTAGGTGATCCCGAAATCGGTCCACAGAAGATCGCCGGGCTGGATCACTTCCGCCCCTTCGATCATGCCCTTCGCGCCTTGCCGCTGGATCGCGATGGATGGGTGAAACCAGGCATCGAGGCCCAGTTGGAGCAGCCGGTCGCGGTACCACCACTGCACCTGCTCGGCGGTTGTGGCGCCAGGAGTGATGACCTTGCGCGAAAAGGCCTCGCCGATCAGGGCGTGGGCGATGCGCATGATCGAAGGATACAGCGCCATCTCGGCGGGGGTGCGGGTCTCGAGCCAGCGGATCGCGGGGTTTTCGCCGCTCACGATCCGCTGGCGCAGCGCCGCCGGGAGCGCGGCTGTAAACCTCTCGTACTGGCTGACCGTCATGCCATCGGCGAACTGGTGAAGATCCGAGATGTTGACCGCAATTCTGGCCGGATCTCGCGCCGCGACGATATCGGCAGCCGCCTGCCACTGGTCTGGCTGTTGCGCCGGATCCCATGCGGGCGAAAACAGGCCGGCAAGCCCATAGCGGCTGACGGTGAGCTGCTCGATCGGTTTCCCTTCGCCCGGATCGCGGAAAATCAGGATCGTCCGGCGGCGGGCATGCATGCTTTCGGCATCCAGCATCGATGCAACCACCGGCTCTTCAAAATATTCGCGCGCGACCAGCAGCCAGAGGTCGATGCCTTCCGCGCGCATGATGGCCGGAATGATCGCATCGAGCCGCTCGGCTAGAATGCGATTCTCTGTCTCCGCTCGTTCGCGCGCTGCAAGGATGGGCGGCAAGGCAGGCGCCGCTGTTTCGGTCTCGCTCATGGTGATGGGCGCAGGCGCCGCTGCGGCAGACGATGCGATGAGCGCCGCGGCCAGCGCTGCTCTTGGTATCATCCGCTTTGCCATTTTCACCCCGCCCCTCGCTTCAACAGGATCACTTTGGCCGTTCGCCGCGCCCGGATCAAGCGAGGCGCGCAGATGAGCCCGCAGGCTTGCCAGCAGCGGCTGGTCCGCGCGGCTTGCGGCAAGGTGGGGGGCGTGCATGGTGATGGTGGGCGCGGCAAGGATTGAACTTGCGACCCCACCCGTGTGAAGGGTGTGCTCTACCACTGAGCTACGCGCCCGCGCAGCCTCTGGTGGGCTGGGCAGGCACGCGCGTTGCCACGGGCGGGCGCGATTGACAAGTGGGGGGATCAAGATATCTGCTGGGGGCATGACAGACGAAAACCAAACGCCCGAATCTGCAACCTCATCCGAACCGGTAGCAGCCGCAGCGCCAGCCGCCGCCGATGTGCCGCCTGCCGATATCCCGCCTGCCGATATCCCGCCTGACCGCCTCGCGATCAATCCGCGCAGCCCCTTTTTCGATGCCGCGAAATTGCAGCGCGGGATCGGCATCCGTTTCAAGGGGGTGGTCCGCCGCAATGTCGAGGAATACTCGATGTCCGAAGGCTGGGTGCGGGTGCAGGCGGGCAAATCGATGGACCGCAATGGCAATCCGCTGACCCTGAAGCTCAGCGGCCCGGTCGAGGCATGGTTCGAAGATCTGGGCGACGACGCGCCGGTCGCCAAGCTGGGCTGAGTGCTGGCTCAGGCGGGCCGCAGCTTTGCGCGTTCGCGCGCCACCAGTTCGGTCAGCCAGTCCTTGAACGCGCGCACCCGGCCCAGTGCATGGGTATCCTTGTGCGTCACCAGCCAGAACGAGCGCATGATCCGCCGCTCGGGCAAGACCGCCACCAGCGCCGGATCGGCATCGCCGATAAAGCAGGGCAGCACCCCGATCCCGGTGCCCGCCGCGATCAGCCGGTGCTGCGCGTTGATCGAGGACGAGCGCACGCTGGCAGCAAGGCTCGGCTCGATTTCCGCGAGATAGCGCAGCTCGGGCGCATAGAGCAGATCGGGCACATAGCCGACCAACGGATGCCCCTGCGCCAATTCGGCGGGCCGCCGCACCGCGCCGTGCTGCGCCAGATAATCGGCGCTGGCATAAAGCCGCAGCGCATAATCCGCCAGTTTTCCGGCGATCACCGGCCCCGCGCGCGGGCGCGACAGCGTGACTGCCAGATCGGCCTCGCGCTTGGACGGGCTCAAAAATCCCGACGAGGCGACCAGATCGATCACCAGCCGGGGATGCGCCGCGGTGAACGAGCGCAAGGCAGGCGCGACTATCCAGCTGGCAAATCCTTCAGACAGGCTGACGCGCAGCAGCCCTGCCGGTCCATCGCCGCCATGCTCGGCGATGCGGCTGGCGGCCAGCTCCATCGCCTCGACTTCGGCCAGCATCATCTCGCCCGCCTCGGTCAGCACCTGGCCCTCGCGCGTCTGCTCGAACAAGGTGGTGCCGACGCGCGCTTCCAGACGGCGCAGTCGGCGGCCCATCGTGGTGGCATCGACGCGCATCGCCGCCGCCGCACGCGCCAATTGCCCGGTGCGCGCTATGGCCAGAAAGGCCTGATAGTCGTTCCAATCTGGGGGCTGCATATCTGCATGTTTCCCTCGCATTTTCGCTTGTTGCATGCAAGCGGGCGCAGGTTCACGGGTTCCCCAACGAAGTTTGTCAGAAAAGGATATGCCATGCGCCAGATCGATCATTTCATTGTGGGGGGCGGCGGAAATTCGTCGTCGCGCAAGGGCGATGTGTTTGATCCCAACACTGGCGCGGTGCAGGCGCAAGTTGCACTGGGCGATGCCGCGGTGCTGGAGCGCGCCGTGCAGGCCGCGCTCGCCGCTCAGCCGAAGTGGGCTGCGGTCAATCCGCAGCGCCGGGCGCGCGTGATGTTCGAGTTCAAGCGCATTGTCGAAGCCAATCTTGACGAACTGGCCCACCTGCTCTCGGCGGAACACGGCAAGGTGATCGCCGATTCCAAAGGCGATATCCAGCGCGGGCTGGAAGTGATCGAGTTCTGCTGCGGCATTCCGCATGTGATGAAGGGCGAATACACGCAGGGCGCAGGCCCCGGTATCGACATCTATTCGATGCGCCAGCCCATCGGCATCGGCGCGGGCATCACCCCGTTCAACTTCCCGGGCATGATCCCGCTGTGGATGTCGGGCGTCGCCATCGCCACCGGGAACGCATTCCTGATCAAGCCTTCGGAGCGCGATCCTTCGGTGCCGGTGCGCTTTGCCGAACTGTTCATCGAGGCGGGTCTGCCCGAGGGCATCTGCCAGGTCGTTCACGGCGACAAGGAAATGGTCGACGCGATCCTCGATCACCCGGCCATCGGCGCGGTCAGCTTCGTCGGCTCGTCCGATATCGCGCACTATGTGTATAACCGCGGCGTTGCCGCCGGTAAGCGCGTGCAGGCGATGGGCGGGGCCAAGAACCATGGCATCGTGATGCCCGATGCCGATCTTGATCAGGTGGTGAACGATCTCGCCGGTGCCGCGTTCGGTTCGGCGGGCGAGCGCTGCATGGCATTGCCGGTCGTCGTGCCGGTGGGCGAGGAAACCGCTGAGCGCCTGAAGGCCAAGCTCATTCCCGCGATCGAGGCGCTGCGGGTTGGCATCTCGACCGATACCGATTGCCACTATGGCCCGGTCGTCACCGCCGCGCACAAGGCGAGCATCGAGCGTTGGATCAGCCGCTGCGAGGAGGAAGGCGGCGAGATCGTGATCGACGGGCGCGGGTTCAGCTTGCAGGGCCACGAAAACGGCTTCTTCGTTGGCCCGACCTTGATCGACCATGTGACGGCAGACATGGAAAGCTACAAGAACGAGATCTTCGGCCCGGTGCTGCAGATCGTACGCGCGCATGATTTCGAAGAGGCGCTCGCGCTGCCTTCGAAGCACCAGTATGGCAACGGTGTCGCCCTGTTTACCCGCAGCGGCAACGCGGCGCGCGAATTTGCGGCCCGCGTCAATGTCGGCATGGTCGGCATCAACGTGCCGATCCCGGTGCCGGTCGCCTATCACACCTTTGGCGGGTGGAAGCGCTCGGCGTTCGGCGATACCAACCAGCA
>NZ_CAMBTS010000036.1 GCF_945870625.1 Novosphingobium sp. Chol11
GCGCGCGCACAAAAAACCGGGCCATGCATCGCTGCATGGCCCGGTTGTTTTGTGTTGGACGTCAGATCAGAACTTGAACGTGCCCTCGATGCCAAAGGTACGCAGCGCGCCCGGAGCAACGAACGCACCGCCGAATTCGGGAGCGACGATGACCTCGGCGAGATAGCGCTTCTTGGTCACGTTGTTGGCAAACGCCACCAGCGACCAATGGTCGGCCTTGATGCCGCCGCGCAAGTTCAGGATGCCATAAGCATCGCGGCGGCTGTTTGTGTAGTTCGCGCCAAGACCGAATTGGGTCGGAACGTCGTTGTTCTGGACAGTGTGGAAGTACGTCGGGCCGGTGATGCGATAATCGGCGCGCAGCAGCAGGCCGAGGGTATCGGTGATCGGACCGTCATACTGTGCACCAAGGTTGACGGTATACTTCGATGTGGCCGGCGCTTCGTTGCCGACCGTGTAGGGACGCGCCGAGTTGCGCTTGATCTTGCTGTCGGTGTAGTTGGCCGAACCGAACACGGTGAAGCCGTCCATCACGCGGGCATTGAACGAGCCTTCGACGCCCTTGAACTCGACTTTGTCGATGTTCGAGACGACGCGCAGCAGGCCGAAGGGCCCCACGAAGAATTCGAAGAACTGCGAGTCCTTCACGTCGGTGTAATACCCGGCGAGTTCGAAGGTCACGCCCGGCGCGACCGAACCCTTGACGCCGACTTCAAACGCGCTCGAGGTTTCCTTGCGGTAGTCATCAAACACAGACAGGCCAGCGTTGATGCCCTGGTTGAAGAAGCCGTTGACGATGGCCTCAGAGCCAGCATTGTTGAAGCCGCCGGTCTTGAAACCGATGCCCCAGTTGGCAAACACGCTGATGTCATCGGTGGCTGCATAGCTGATCGAGATTTTGGGCTGAATCTGCTTGAAGGTGGCCTTGCGCGGCAACAGCACGCCGCTTGGGTTGTAAGCAGGATCAAGACCCGGATTGAGAAAATAATTCGCCCGGGTTCTAGCAGTACCGTTTGGAACGCCGGTCAGCACATTGCCCACCCAGCGGGTGCGACGGCCGGTCGGAATGCCGTTTTCCGTGGTGCGCTGCTCGATATCATAACGCGCAGCCGCGCTGATCGTCAGCCGGTCCGTGGGCTTGTATTCCAGCGAGCCGAAGATCGCGTAGACGTTGGTGTTGAACGAATCCTGCGCCAGCGCTTCGGTGGGGTTGCGGCCGTCGGTGGTATAGCACTGGCGGATCACGCCCTGGCCGGTGTCCACGCCGAGGTTGTTGCAGTTGAACCGGTCGATGTTGAGGTAATACCCGCCGATCGACCAATTGAGCGTGTCGCCAGCGCTGCCGGAAAGACGAAGCTCAGCCGAGATGTCTTTCTGATCGCGCTGCTGATACTGCGTTCCGTCGCAAGTGCCAGGCGAATAGGGATTGAGGAACGCGCCCGGGATACCCACGGCGAACGGTGCCTGAACCGGGAAGCCTGTGAGCGCTGCAGTGGTGGCGGCGCAGGTCGGCTCGGCGTTGAAGAAACCGAAGGTGCCGCTGGTGCCGTCTGCGAAGAAATCGTTCTTGGTGTTGCTGTAGGCGACGTAGCCAGCGAGCTTGATGTCGTCGGTCAGCTTCTGCGTCAAGCGGAGCGAAGCTTCGAACGACTGCTGGTTGTTCTCCGGGTTGACGTTGCGCGCGAACACGAACTGGTGGTCGTTGGCATCGATATTGAATACCGGTGCACCGAGCAGGCCAGCGAGACCGGGCAGCTGGAAGATCGCGTTGAAGCCGATCGCCGCGCCCTTCAGCTTGCTGTAGCGGGTCTTGAAATCGATCTCGGTATCGCTGCTCGGCGTGAACAGCAGGCGGCCATTGATGTTCCAGCGCTTGTTGTCATCGACCGAAGCACCGATGCCGCGGCCCTGGCCGGGGTAGGTCGTCGCGTAGAGCGGATTGGTCTGGAACACGTCGCGGTAGAAGCCGTACGTGGTGGCATATTCGCCATTAAGGACGAAGCCAAGATTCAGCGCGATTGGGCCGCTGATGACGGCGGCCGCGGCGAAGGTGTTGTTGTTTGCAGCCGAGACGCGGCCCGAAATTTCCAGATCAGCGCCTGGCTTCTTGGTGGCGATCACGATGGCGCCGGCCACCGCGCTGCGGCCGTAGTAAGCGCCCTGCGGACCCTTGAGGATTTCGATCTGGCTAAGCGCGCCCTGATCCTGCGCCAGCAGCGCGGTGTTCGACTTGAGCACGCCGTCAACCACAAGGGCGACGTTGTTCTCGCCGTCGCGCGCGCCGTTGATGCCGCGAATGGCGATCTGCGTGTCGCCCGCTTCGACGACACCGGTGACGATGGTGACGCCCGGGGTAAGCTGCACGTAATCAGCGGCGACGCGCGCACCGGTGTTGGCGATGGCGCCCGCGGTGATGACGGTGACCGATGCCGGCACGTCCTTCAGTTTTTCGTCCTGACGACGCGCCGTCACGACGATTTCTTCGGAACCCGCAGCCGGTTCAGTCGCGGTCTGCGCAGCGGCAGCCATCGGCATGAGTGCTGATGCTGCGACCGAACTCATGATCAGAAACTTGGTGATGCTCATTTTTATCCCCTGTTTGTAGCTAAACTACTCAATAATCACGCCATCCGATCGTTCTTGATCGTTTTAGGCGCTCCCTTTGCGAATTCCTGTATCGTTGCCAACCTCTGGAAAAGGAAAGGCTTTTTTACTGTGTGAGAGCCCGAGCTGAACCAGCAGCTCGGCCTGCTTGTAAGCGATCAAGCCGGGGTTGATCACCGGAATCGGCAAATTGTCGGCCAGCCAGCGCGCAGACTGGTGCATTGTGGTCGAGCCGAGCACGATCACATCGGCGCCGTCCTGCGCCATCGCCGCCTCAGCCTCGTCCTTGAGCTTGGCGAAGATCACATCCTCCTTGCCCGCGAGCAGTTCGGCCACATCGGGCCGGGTCCGAATCGAGCGCAGCCCCGAGCAGCGGGGCCAGAAGCCATATTCGGTGAGCGTTTTCTCATAGAGCGGGAACCATTCGTCCCACATCGTGAGCACGCAGAATTTTTTGCCGAGCATCATCGCTGTGTGAAATGCGCACTCGCCGGGGCCGACCACCGGGATCGAGAGGCGCGAGCGCAGCGCCCGCAGGCCCGAATCGCTTACGGTATCGATCACGACGGCGGAATACCCTTCCGCCTCGGCATCAATACCGGCCTGAAACACGGTCCAATCCATCAGCAGCATATCGTGGTATGAATCGCCAAGCGCAGCCCCCCACGTGACTGCGGCAAATTCGGGCTTGAAGCCGGGCGCGATCACCTCAGGCGGCAACTGCGCGGCGCGATTGGCCACCCCGTCAGCGTCCATAGGGATCGGAACGATTACTTTGATACGGTGCTCAGCCACGTAACGTTGCACCCCACCCGTTGCAGAGCCGACAGCTTAATGTATACAATGCCAAAACGTCAAGCATGCGGAGCAAAAAAGAATGTCGCGCGCATCCGACCGAGCCTATGCCATCATCCGCGACATGATCCTGGCAGGGGAATTGCTGTCCGGCGCCAAGATTGGCGAAGAGGCTCTGGCAGAGCAATGCGGTGTTTCACGCACCCCGATTCGTGAGGCTTTGAGCCGGCTTGAGGCCGAATTGCTGATCCGGCGGAGCGACACCCAGCGCAGCTTTGTCGCAGACTGGTCGCTCGATGATGTCGAGGAAATGTTTGAGCTGCGCGGCCTTTTGGAGAGCCGCGCGGCGCGGCGCGCGGCCAAGCGGATCAACTGGAGCCAGATCGAACGCCTAAAAATGCACCATGAGGCAATTGGCCATGCGATCTATGCAGCAACGCCCGATACGCATCGGTTCATTGAACATAACCACCTGTTTCATGGCGTTATCCTCGAAGCTTCGGCATCGGCGCAGCTCACCACCATGCTGGCCCGGATCGTGGAGCGGCCGATTGTCCACCGCACCGCGCAGAATTACTCGTTCGACGACCTCAAGCGTTCGCACCGCCAGCACGGCGAATTGCTCGCCGCCTTCGAACACCGCGATCCGGTCTGGGCCGAGGCGGTCATGGTCTCGCACATCCGCCGCGCGTTCCACGCTTATGCCAGCGCGCACACCGGCCAACGGATAACCGATGTCTCGCAGGCCGCCGAATAACGCGCCATGATCGCCGGTGTTGGTGACGCCTCTTGATTTTGTATCCAAAACTGCGATGCTCAAAAAATGGTATCTCCCGTCATCGAATTTGTCGAAGTAGGCCCGCGCGACGGCTTGCAGAACGAGCGCGCGGTTATTTCGACCGCCGACAAGATCGGCCTGATCGAGCGCGCCATCATGGCGGGTGCGCGGCGCATCGAGGTGACCAGCTTCGTCAATCCCGCCCGCGTGCCGCAAATGGCCGACGCCGAGGCGGTTTGCGCCGCGCTGCCTGACCGGGCAGACGTGACCTACATCGGCCTGGTGATGAATGGCCGGGGTGCGGACCGCGCGATTGCCACCGGACGGATCGACCAACTGGGCGCTGTGGCGGTGTCAACCGATCAGTTTGCCATCGCCAATCAGGGCCAGACCAGCGACGAATCGGTCGAAGCGGCCAAGGCGATCATCGCGCAGGCCAAGGCCGCCGGGCTCACCGCGCAGGCGACCATCGGGGCGTCTTTCGGCTGCCCGTTCGAAGGGGAAGTGAGCGAAGCGCGCGTGGTGCAGATGGCGCAGCGGCTGGCCGAAGCCGGACCGATCGAGGTCGCGCTGGCCGATACGATCGGCGTGGCCGATCCGGCGCATGTGGCGCGGCTGGTCGCGGCAGTGCGCGCGGCGATTGACCCGCTGCCGGTGCGGGTGCATTTTCACAACACGCGCGGCACAGGCCTCGCCAACGTCTGGTCGGCGGTTGCAGCAGGCGCGCGCGTCGTCGACGCTTCGCTCGGCGGGCTGGGCGGCTGTCCGTTTGCGCCCGGAGCGGCGGGCAATGTTTCAAGCGAAGATGTGGTTTACATGCTCGAACGCGGGCATATCGCGACAGGCATGGACCTCGACCAGCTGATCGCGGCAAGCGCCTGGCTCTCCGGGATCATGGGACGAAAATTGCCGGGGATGGTGGCGCAGGCGCCGCGATTTCCGAAAGTCACAGCAACAAAGGACGCATAAATGGGGTATCGCTTGGGGGTTGATGTCGGTGGCACGTTCACCGATCTGCTGTTGTTCGACGAGGCGACAGGCGCGTTCTGGCGCCACAAGACACCATCGACCCCGCACGACAGCTCGGAAGGCATTCTGACCGGCGTGACCGCGATCTGCGAGAAGGCTGCGGTCGATCCCAAGGATATCGAGTACTTCCTGCACGGCACCACGGTCGCGACCAATGCGGTCTTGGAAGGCAAAGGCGCGCGCGTTGGCCTGATCACCACCGAGGGCTATCGCCATGTCCTGCAGATCGCGCGCTCCTATGTGCCCGGCGGCTTGGCCGGCTGGATCATCTGGCCCAAGCCGACGCCGCTGGCGGCGCTGGAAGACACCGTCACCGTGGGCGGCCGGATCGACGCCGCCGGCAAGGAAGTGCGCCCGCTCGACGAAGCCAGCGTCATGGCGGGCTTGCTCAAGCTGAAGGAACAGGGCGTCGAGGCGATCACGGTGTCGCTGATCAATGCTTATGTGAACGGCGAACATGAGGCGCGCATCGGGGCGATGGCGCGCGAGATGATGCAAGACATTCCCGTTTCGCTCAGCCACGAAGTTCTGCCCGAAATGCAGGAATACGAGCGCACATTGACGACCGTGGCCAATGCTGCGGTCCGTCCCGTCGTCAGCCGCTATGTTTCCAGCCTGCGCGACAAGCTTGCCGTATCGGGCATGAACGGCAAGCTCTCGCTGCTGCGCTCGGACGGCGGGCTGATGTCGGCGCAGAAGGCCGAGGAGCAGCCGGTCAACATCCTGATGTCCGGCCCCGCCGGCGGAGTGACCGGCGCGCTTTGGGTTGGCAAAAACTCGGGGCTCCGCAATATCCTGACGCTCGACGTGGGCGGCACTTCGACCGACGTG
Source organism: Novosphingobium sp. Chol11 (assembly GCF_945870625.1). Lineage (GTDB taxonomy): Bacteria > Pseudomonadota > Alphaproteobacteria > Sphingomonadales > Sphingomonadaceae > Novosphingobium. Next base: position 6,038 of record NZ_CAMBTS010000036.1, read on the forward strand.
GCGCTGATCGAGAACTTGGAGCCGCGCCGCGTGCGCACAACCGAAGTTGGCCACTTGTCGGTGCGCGCCTCGTCGCTCGATGTGAAGACCGTGGGCGCGGGCGGCGGATCGATTGCCTATGTGCCCGAACTCACCAAGGCGCTGCGCGTCGGCCCGCAATCGGCGGGCGCGGTGCCGGGGCCGGTCGCTTATGGCAAGGGCGGCGAGCTTCCCACCGTGACCGACGCCAATGTGGTCTTAGGCTATCTCCCGGAGAACCTGCTCGGCGGCAGCTTCAAGCTTGACCGCGAGGGGGCCAAGCGCGCGGTGCAGACCATCGCCGATGCGCTGGGCATCGATCTGATGGCGGCGGCGCGCGGCATCATCGATATCGTCAACGAGAACATGTTCGGCGCGCTGCGGATGATCTCGGTGCAGCAGGGCTATGATCCGCGCCACTTTGCGCTGATGGGCTTTGGCGGCGCCGGGCCGCTCCATGTCAATGCGGTCGCCCGGCTGATGAGCAGCTGGCCCGCGGTCTCGCCTGTGTCTCCGGGGGTGCTCTGCGCGCTTGGTGATGCGACAACACGGATGCGCACCGAGACTGCGCGCTCGTTCTCGCGGCTGGCGACCGACACCGATGCAGCCGAACTGATTGCGATCCTGCAAGACATGGCCGGCCAGACCCGCGCCGAATTGCGAGCCGATGGCCTTGCCGAAGCGAGCATCGAAAGCGAGTTCGAAATCGATGTGCGTTATGCCGGGCAAGCCTTCGAAGTGCCGCTGACGATCACGGCCGAAGCGCTCGAAAGCGATGGCATCGCGGGAATCCTCAAGCGGTTCGACGAGGAGCATCTGCGCCTGTTCACCTTCAACATGGATACGCCGCACGAAATCGTGAACTTGCGCGCGGTAGCGCTCGGCCAGGCGCTCGATCTGCCCGCCGCCGAACTGCCCAAGGGCACCGGCGATCCGATCGAAGCCAAGATGCGCGACCACACTTTGTGGATGGACGGCAAAGAACAGGCGGCGGTCATCTATGACCGCGCCAAGCTGCGCCAGGGCGATGTGATCCCCGGCCCTGCCATCGTTATCGAAATGGATTCGACCACGCTGATCGAAACCGGCTGTGTCGCGGTGGTTGACCGCGTCGGCAATATCCTGATCAACTTGGCCTGAGAGGAGGCAAGACCCATGCCCGCAACCATCATCCAGACCAACACCGTGCCCTTTGCCAAAGTGGCGATCGACCCTGTCACGCTCGATATCATCGAGAATGCGCTGCGCAATGCGCGCAACGAGATGGACGCCACGCTGAAACGCACCGCAATGTCGCCCGGCATCCGCGAGCAGGGCGACGCCTTCCCGCTGATCGCCGACCATGCCGGCCGCATGATCGTCGGCCAGTTCGGCAGCTTCATCGGCGGCTTCCTCGATCAGTTCGAGGGCACGGTCGAAGACGGCGACATGATCCTGCTGTCGGATCCTTACAGCTGCGGCGGCGCAGTCAGCCATTCGAACGACTGGCTGGTGCTGCTGCCGGTGTTCAAGACCGGGCGGCTGATCGGCTACACCGCGATGTTTGGCCATCAGGCCGACATCGGCGGCAAAGTCGTCGGCTCGATGCCGGTCGATTCGCGCTCGATCTTCGAAGAAGGTGTGCGCATCCCGCCGGTGAAGCTCTGGAAGAAGGGCGAGTACAACGACGACCTGATGAAGCTGGTCATGCACCAGACGCGCAAGCCCGACTGGTGCCAGGCCGATCTCAACGCGCTGATCGCATCGTGCCGCGTGGCGGCGCGCCGCGTGATCGAAATGGCCGACCGCTTCGGCGAGGACGTCTATGTCTCGGCAACAGAGGAACTGCTCGCGCGCAACCACCGCGCGATGAAGCAGCTGATTGCGGGCGCCATCGGCGAAGCGCCGGTCTCGTTCGAAGATTATATCTGCGACGACGGCATGGGCGCAGGGCCGTTCAAGATCAAATGCACGATGTGGCGCGAGGGCGAGCGCGTGGTGCTCGATTTCGCCGGGACCGACCCACAGAGCCAATACTCGATCAACTTCCTGCTCAATGAAAACATGTTCCGCATGTTCTTCGGCATCTACATGATCATGGTGTTCGATCCGCAGATCCTGTTCAACGACGGGTTCTATGATCTCATCGAGGTGCGCATTCCCGAAGGATCGCTGCTCAAGCCCAAGTTCCCGGCGGCGCTTTCAGGCCGGACCCACGCGCTGGGCCGCATCTTCGACATTCTGGGCGGTCTGCTCGGCCAGAAGACCCCGGAGTTCCTCAACGCCGCCGGGTTCTCCTCCAGCCCGCACCTGTTCTATTCGGGACTGGATGCGAAGGGCGAATGGTTCCAACTGTTCCAGATCGGCTTTGGCGGCATTCCTGGCCGCCCGATGGGCGACGGCCCGGACGGACACTCGCTGTGGCCGGGCTTTACCAATGTGCCCAACGAGTTCCTTGAGCGCTATTTCCCGATGATCATCGAGAACTACGAAACCGTGCCCGACAGCGGCGGCGCGGGGCTGCACCGCGGCGGCAATGGCATCCACATGACCTATCGCTTTCTGGCCGACGGTACGATTTCCGCGCACGACGATCGCTGGTTCGTGCCGCCATGGGGGGTCAATGGCGGCGAGCCGGGCAGCCGCGCGCGCAAGATCATCGAAAAGCCCGATGGCGCGCAAATCATCATCGGCAACAAGGTCGATGCCTATCCGGTGGAAGCGGGCGACCTGCTCCATTTCATCACCTGGGGCGGCGGCGGTTGGGGCGATCCGCTCGAACGCGCGCCTGAGTTGGTCGGCAAGGAGATATCGCAAGGATTGGTGACCGCCGAAGGTGCCAAGGCTTATGGCGTGATCGCCAATGACAACGGCGAGATCGATGCGGTCGCCACCGAAGCTTTGCGCACGAAGCTGCGCGCCGAGCGCCCGCCGCTGGGCCTGTTCAACTATGGCCCGGATATCGAGACGCTGCGGGCCAATTGCGAGGCTGAAACCGGCCTGCCCGCCCCTATCCAGCCGGTTTGGCAAACGGCGCAGGCGGCGGAATAAGCGATGACCAAAGCGGGGGCGAACGAGGGTGCTCTGAAGGGCATCCGGGTGATCGAACTGGGGCAGCTGCTGGCAGGTCCGTTCTGCGGCCAGCTCTTGGGCGATATGGGCGCAGAAGTGATCAAGGTCGAGCCGCCAGGCGCGGGCGATCCGATGCGCGACTGGGGACTGGGCGACGACAAGGTCAACTGGGAAGTGATCTCCCGCAACAAGAAGTCGGTCTCGGCCAATCTGCGCGTGCCCGAGGGGCAGGATCTGATCCGCCGTCTGGTGGCGAGCGCCGATGTGCTGGTCGAAAATTTCAAGCCCGGCACGCTCGAAAAATGGGGCCTTGGGCCCGATGCCTTGCATGCGATCAACCCCAGGCTGATCATTGCGCGGATGTCGGGCTATGGCCAGAGCGGGCCTTATTCGGATCGGGCCGGGTTTGGCGGGATCGGCGAAGCGATGGGCGGGTGGCGCTATATCGTGGGCGAGCCCGATCGCCCGCCAAGCCGCATGGGCATCTCGATCGGCGATACCCTGACCGCGACCTATGGCTGCATGGGCGTGCTGGCCGCGCTCCATTCGCGCCATACCACCGGCAAGGGGCAGGTGATCGATACCGCGCTGTATGAAGCGGTGCTGCAAGTCATGGAAAGCGTGATCCCGGAATACGATCATTCGGGGATCATCCGCGAGCGGTCGGGATCGTTCCTGCCCGGCATCGCGCCGTCCAACGTCTATCGCTGCAGCGATGGCGATTTCATGATCGGCGCGAACAAGGACGCGATCTTTGCGCGGCTGGCAGAAGCCATGGGGCGGCCCGAGCTGGCGAGCGATCCGCGCTATGCGACGCACGTGGCGCGCGGGACAAACCAGATCGAGCTCGATGCGCTGATCAACGAATGGACCGGCACGCTCACCATCGAAGAAGTCGATGCGCTCATGATCAAGTACTCGGTACCCGCGGGCAAAGTCTACCGCGCGCCGGAAATGCTCGTCGATCCGCACTTTCAGGCGCGCGAGGCGATCATCGAATTGGAAACGGAGCGGTTCGGCAAGCTCAAGATGCAGAACGTGGTGCCGCGTCTTTCCGCTACGCCGAGCAGCGTGCGCACCCCGGCGCCCTCGATTGTCGGCCAGCACAATGCCGAGATTTACGGCGCGTTGCTGGGCATGGATGAAACGCAGCGTGCGGCGCTCGCCGCGCGCGGGATTATCTGATGGCCACAGACTTTGCCGCGATCACGGCAAACTATACCGGCGCGTTCGATGGCTCGCTGCCCTTCGGACGGCGGCCGGCCTTGATCGTGATCGACATGGTGGAGGCCTATCTCCAGCCCGGTTCGCCGCTTTATGCTGGGATTGAAACGGCGGTCGAGAGCGCAGCCCGGCTCGCGGCAGCAGCGCGGCGCGCAGGTGCGCCGGTGATCTTCACCAATGTGGAGTATGCCCCCGGCGGCGCGGATGGCGGCGTGTTCTTCCGCAAGGTGCCCGCGCTCAAGGTGTTCGAGAAGGGCTCACCGCTCGGTGCCTTCCCGGCGAACCTGAGCCCAGAGGGCGGCGATCTGGTCGTGACGAAGCGCTATGCCTCGGCATTTTTTGCAACGCATCTGGCAGCGACGCTGACGTCGCTGGGCGTCGATACGCTGATGATTACAGGGGTTTCAACCTCGGGCTGCGTGCGCGCGACCGCGCTCGATGCCTGCCAGAACGGATTTCTGCCGTTCGTCGTTCGCGATGCCTGCGGCGACCGCCATCCAGGCCCGCATGAGGCAAACCTGTTTGATCTGCAGGCCAAATATGCCGAAGTCATCTCGGAGGACGCCGCGATGGCGCACTTGGCGGCGGCGGAATGCGCCGCCCCTTCTCCCAACCCTCACCCCTAAAGGAGAGAGAGCTGGTGGCTGGATTTAGGCCGCGGCGCCTAGGTAGCCAAGCTGCCCGGCTTTGAACACTGCCTGGCTGCGGTTGACCGCATTGAGTTTCTCGCCCGCGCGCTGAATGTGATAGCGCACGGTGGCGTGGCTGAGACGGAGCAGCAGGCTGACTTCCTTGTCCGTTTTGCCGATGGCGGCCCAGCGCAGGCATTCGACTTCGCGCTTCGAGAGTTTGCAGTCGTTGGGAATCCACTGCCGCGTGCGCATGATATTGACATAGCTGGAGAGGAAACGGCGGCTGATCACGCCGAGAATTTCGCCATGCTCGGCAAACTCGGAAGATAGATCGGATTTCTCGCGATCGAGCGACGAGAAGCTGGCTGCCGCGATCTGGCCGAACGAGAGATGCACCGGCACCACGATCGTGGCGCAGGAGGTCACATAGCGGCGAAATTCAGCGAAGTTCAGCGCCTCAAGATAGCGATTGGGCCAACTGGTATGCGCGCCCGTTTCGTTGCACCAGAACGGCTCGCTTTCATAACGGCAGGCGCGCGGCACAGGCGAACTCAGCGCAAGACGGGGATCTTCCCACCAGCGCTCGCCATCGGCTACCCAGCCGAATACTGCCGCGTTGATCATCGCACCGCTTGCATCAACGATCTGGTCCTTCGACGCAATATCGCCAGTGGCAGCAACGCGAAACCCGCGCTCGCGCGCCGCTTCGTTCAGTGCGACCGCCGCAGGCCGGATGTCCTCCAGCGCACGAATCGTCACTGCCTCAATCGTATTGGGGTTCCAGCTCATCCTCGTGTCCAGGGTGGGTCGTGCATGCGAGCCACCTCTTTTCCCTCACAGGATCATAAAGATTCCGCGCAGGAACGCAATGCGCTTGCGCGGATACGCAAAACGATTCTCAAATCCGCACGGGCCGCCGCCCGACCTGCCCCGCGGCCAAGCGATCAGAGCCCAAGAACCTGCTTGGCGATGATCGTCTTCTGCACCTCGTCCGACCCGCCGAAGATCGTGTAGGCGCGGCCATTGAGATAAGTCGGCATCGCCACTTGCGCTTCGTTGCTACCAATCGGCTCGGGCGCCATGTTGCCATAAAGCGGGCGTGCAGTGGGCAATTGCAGCCCTTCATAACCGAACAGATCGACCGACAGCATCTGGATGCTCTGCCGCAGATTTGAGCTGACCAGCTTGACCAGCGAAGTTTGCGGGCCTGCCGGGCGGCCCTTGATCATCTCAGCCAGAATGCGCAGTTCGGTCACCTCGAAAGCCTGCGCTTCCAGCCGCAGTCGCGCCAGCCGCTGCGCAAACCCCGCATCGTGGATCATCGGGCCGTTCACGCCCGATGGCTCGGCCCGCGCATAGTCTTCGATCCGGTCCAGCTGGGCGAGCAGGCCTGGCGCGGCGCAGCCGCCGCCGCGTTCGTTTTCCAGCAGGAACTTGGCGATGGTCCAGCCCTGCCCTTCCTCGCCGATCAGATTGCTCGCGTCGGACTCGGCATTGTCGAAGAACGTGGCGTTGACCTCGTGATCGTTGGCCATCGTCATGATCGGGTTCACGGTAACGCCGGGCTGCTCCATCGGAATCAGCAGGAAGCTGATGCCCTCCTGCTTCTTGGCCTCGGGATTGGTGCGCACGAGCGCAAAAATCCAGTTCGCGTGATGCGCGTGGGTCGTCCAGATTTTGGAACCGTTGACAATATACTTGTCGCCCACCCGCTCGGCGCGGGTCTTGAGCGAGGCGAGATCGGAGCCGGAGCCCGGCTCGGAATAGCCCTGGCACCAGTAATCCTCGCCCGAGAGGATGCGCGGCAGGAAGTGGGCCTTTTGCGCTGGGGTGCCGAATCGGCAGATCACTGGCCCAACCAGCTTGAGCCCCAGAATCGGAACCGAAGGCGCGCCGGCGATGGCGCATTCCTTCTCGAACAGATACTTCTGAACCACGCTCCAGCCCGGACCGCCATCTTCCTTGGGCCAGCTGGTGGCCAGCCAGCCCTTTTCGTTCAGGATCGCCTGCCATTCGCGGGTGATGTCGGGCTCGGTGAACACACTCGGGGTCTGGGCCGAACCCTCGCGCAGGCGCGGATTCAGCTTCTCATCCAGAAACGCGCGGACTTCATCGCGGAAGGCCAGATCTTCGTCGGTAAATGCAATATCCATCAGTTCCAAGCCTCCCGCGTGCAGCCATGGCCGCGCCGCGCCAAAATCGTGATCATCCGCGGTCCAGACGCGCCATGCGTCAACGCTCCATGATAGTCACGGCAGAAACGCCCGGTGCACCATAGACATGGGTGTAAGCGGTCTTGGGATTGCCCGGAACCTGGCGCGCGCCGCCGCGGCCGAGCAACTGGACGACATTCTCATAGACCTGGCGCAGCCCCGAAGCCCCGATCGGCTCGCCGCAAGCAAGGCAGCCGCCGTCGGTATTGATCGGAAACTGGCCGTTCACGCGGGTGCGCCCTTCGGCAAGCCATGCTTCCTGCTCGCCATCCTTGCAAAAGCCGTTTTCGGCCATGTGCATTATTTCGGCGCCGGATTCTGTGTCCTGCAGCTGCGCCACATCGATATCCTCCGGCCCAACGCCGGCCCGCTCGAACGCCGCCTTGGAGGCAAGCTGGGTGGGCGAGAGGCCCCGCTCGACATTGATCGAGGGCGCAAACACTTCGAACGAACCCGGCGGACGGGTGCGCATGGTCGAGGTCTTGAGGCGGATCGGGGTCTTGCCCAGTTCGCGCGCCTTTTTCTCGCTGGCGAGAATCAACGCCACCGCGCCCTCGGCGGGCGAGCAGAACATATACTTGTTGAGCGGATCGTTGATCATCGGCGCGGCCATGATCGTTTCAAGATCGACCGGCGAGCGCCGCCACGCGTGCTCGCAATTGGTGCCATTCTCGAATGCCTTTTCCGCAACACGGCCCAGCGTGATCGGGCTGATCCCATGGAGCGCCATATAGCGCTGGATCTTGGTCGCAAAGAATTGCGTGGTGATCATCAGGCCGGTTTCGCCGTACCATTCGGGCAGGCCGTAGCTTGCGGGGTCGGCATTGAACGCGCCGCGCGGATGCTTGTCGAAACCGACCGCCATGCCGATATCATATTCGCCGCTGGCAATCGCCGAATAGGCCGAGCCCAGCGCCGAGCCGCCGGTGGCGCAGCCATTCGACACATTGACAATGGGAACCCCGGTGAGGCCCAATTCGTTAACCATGATATCGGCGGCGCCCGCAGCGGCGGAACCACCATAACCGATCTGGACATCGGCCCATTCGATCCCGGCATCGGCCAGCGCCTGGCGGACGGCAAAAACGCCCTGATCGCGGCCCGAGCGGCCCTCGGTGCGGCCGAAAGGATGAATACCGATCCCGACAATGCAAACATCGCTCATCTTAATTCTCCACTGGCTTGAAGGCATAGGTTGAGCGCGTCGCGTCAAACGGCACGATCACCAGTTCGACCGGCATCCCGATCTTGAGCCCGGTGGCCTGGGTCAGCCGGGTCTCCACGATCACCTCGCCGGGAAGCTCGACATAGCCCAGCGCGAACGGCTCGAACACTTCGGGCCCATCATAAGGGGGTGATTTGGGGCGGAAGGTCTGGATCGTCCACGACCACAGCGTGCCGGTGCGCGAGAGGCCGATGGCCTCGTAATTCGCCGCCGCGTCGCCGCCGGGATATGGGAACACGATCTCGCCATCGGCATGGCGGCGGCCGCCAATCAGGCGGGGCGGGTCCTCGTTGGTCCACAGATCATGCGCGATTGGGGTAAGTGATGTCATCTCAGGCGACCTTTGCATATGCGGCCATGGCCGACGCGGGATCGGCGAACAGCTTGGACAGGAGCAGAATGCGCTTGAGGCCGTGACCAATGCCCAAATCGTCGGTGGTGCCCATGCCGCCGTGCAGTTGCACCGCCTGCTGCGCTGTCCAGATCGCATCGTCGCTGACCAGCGCCTTGATCCCGCAGATGTGCGCGAGGCGCTCCTTTTCAGGCACCAGCAACACCCGGTAAAGCGCGGACTGCATCTGCTCGACCCGCGAATACGCATCGACCATGCGGTGCTGGATCACCTGAAACCGGCCAATCGGCTGGCCGAACTGCTCGCGCGCTTTGACATAGGCCAGCGTATCATCGAACAGGCGGTGCGCCGTGCCGACCATTTCGGCAATCGCCATCACCATGGCTTCGTCAATGCAACTTGCCAGCGACGCCGCCAAGGGTTCACCCACCGCGACATCGCGGAAGGTGATCGTCGCAGCGAGGCTGCCATCGACGATCGGGTAAGGCTTGATATCGAGCCCGGCGGTGTCGCGCGGCACCGCGTAAAGCACGGTTGCGCCATCAAGATTGGCCGAGACGATGAACAGTTCCGCTGCGCCGCCCGAAAGGACGAAAGTCTTCTCGCCGCGCAGCACCGTTCCGCCGGCACCGGCATGAGCCTGCACATGTTTTGCATCGAGGGCGTAGCGCCGTCCGGTCTCGGCAAAGGCGACGGCAGCGAGCACCGAGCCATCGATCACCCCCTCAAGATGCGGCGAGCCTGCCAAGAGCCGCGCGGGCAAGAAACCGCATTCGAGCCATGGCTCCATCGCCAGGCCCTGTCCCAGCGCCTGCGCCACCAGTGCACAATCGGTTTCGCTGGCGCCGAGGCCGCCATCCGCTTCCGCAGCAGCCATCGCGATCAGGCCGGCCTCGGCCATCTCGCTCCACCGCGCGCGGTCCAGCCCGCCGGGCAACTTGCGCGCGCGCAGGCGGGCCTGAACATCGCACCCCTGAACGAACCGTTCCACCGTTGCCTTGAACAGCGACTGATCCTCATCAAGATCAAAATTCATGTACTCGTCCTAAAAAACTACTCGGCAGGGCGGGCCAGCCGGCCCGAAGCCACGCGTCTAAGATCCGTTCCGATACCGAGCGAACATCAAACTTTGGCCGACCACTTCGTGCCAAAGGGCACGAAGGAAACAACCGGCGTATCGTATCACCCCGGACTCATTGCGCGTTGCAAGCCCGATACCGGCGGGATGCCATATGCAAGAAATCGCAGCGACAGGCGAAAGTGCTAGTGTTTCAGGCAAAAGCGGCGGTCATCTGCGCCGCATCGAAATAATCGCGCCAATGCTGAATCTTGCCCTCGGCATTGATTTCAAAGGTGCCCATCACCCGGATTTCGCGCCAGCGCCCTCCCACGAGGAAGCGGTCGGTCCGCTCGTTGAGCACGACGTTGCCGTTTGCCGCGCTATGGTGGACGATGAACTCGGTTCCCTGCGACGGCGGAAAATTCGCCATCAGCGCCATCATCGCGGCCTTGCCCTCGGCGGGGCCGAGCGGGACATTATCCCACACTGCATCCTCGGCCATCATGTCCATCGCGGCGGGCACATCCATGCGGTTCCAGCAGGCGATGAATTCGTCGACAATTTCAGATGCAGTCATGGTGCCACCTTCAAGATCATCTTGCCATCATTGCCGCCGCTGAACAGCTTGAGGAAAGCGGGCAGCGCGTTTTCGATCCCCTCATCGATCTGCTCGTCAAACACCAGCGTGCCCGATTGCATCCAGGCCGCCATCTGCGCGATCCCCTCGCCAAAGCGCGGCACGTAGTCGGCGACGAGCAGCCCGGTGAGCGAGGCACGCTTGACGATCAATTGCCAGATATTGCGCGCGCCGGTCTTGCCGCCCGCATTGTTATACTCGCTGATCAGGCCGCACAGCCCGATACGCGCATACATCGCCAGATTGTTCAGCCCCGCGTCAAGGATATCGCCGCCGACATTCTCAAAGATCACGTTGACCCCGTCCGGCGCTTCGGCGGCGATCGCGGCGGTGAGATCATCGAGTGACTTGCCGCGATAATCGATGGCGGCATCGAACTTGTAGCGTTCGATGAGCCGCGCGCATTTTTCGGGGCCGCCGGCAATGCCGATCACCTTGGATGCGCCGTTGGCCTTGGCGATCTGGCCGACCAGCGAGCCGACCGCGCCCGCCGCGCCCGTGACCAGCACGACATCGCCGGGGTTTGGCTTGCACACCTCAAGATAACCGAAATAGGCCGTCATCCCGACCGCGCCGAGCACCGAGAGGAAATTGGTGGGCGATGGCACCATCGCGGGATCGATGGCCTGCGAAAAGCCGCCGGCCGCGCTGACCGAATATTCTTCGATGGCATTGAGCCCCACCACCCATGTGCCGACCGGAAATTCGTCAGTTCGGCTTTCAGCGACCACACCCACAGTGGAGGCGCGCACCGGTGTGCCCAGCGGGATCGGCGGCATGTACGAAGGCTCGTCGTCCATCCACCCGCGCATCGCCGGATCGAGCGAGGCGTAATGGTTGCGGATCAGAAACTGACCCTCGGCCAAATCGGGCGTAGGTCCGGTTTCGAGCCGAAAATCATCGGCGACGGGCGCGCCATCGGGGCGGCGCACAAGCAGAAAACGTCGGTTATCGGGCATCGGTATCTCCACAACGACGGCCCCGCGGGACCGAAACCACCACCGATTGCGACGCGGCGGCTGTCCATGCAACTGGCCTTTATGCGCAGGTGCATGCACCACTCAATTTCGATAGCTGAAATGGCTGGCCCCTTGCGCCACTAAGGCTTTGAAGGAGAGCACATCGTGACTCAAATGCGCCAATGGCTGCTGAATGGACATCCCCGGGGCCGCGGCCTTGTGGCCGACGATTTCAAACTGGTGACTCGCGATATTCCCGCCCCCGGTCCCGGCGAAATGTTGCTCAAAACACAATATCTCGGCTTCGATCCGGCGCAGAAGGGCTGGATGGAGAATGTCGCCGACTATGTCGCGCCGATGGCCATCGGCGATGTGATGCGCGGTTCGGGTGTGTTCGAAGTGGTTGAAAGCAACGGCGGGAAGCATCCGGTCGGCACCATGCTGGCAGGTTCGCTCGGCTGGAGCGAGTATGCGGTTTCGACCGGCGAGGGCCTCAATGTCGCCGAACCCGGCCTACCCGCCACCGCGATGCTTTCGATCCTCGGGACAACCGGGGTCACGGCATGGTGCGGCCTGTTCAAGGTCGGCCAACCGATTGCCGGTGATACTGTCGTCGTCTCGGGCGCCGCCGGGGCGACCGGTTCGATCGTCGGCCAATTGGCCAAGATCGCTGGTTGCCGGGTGATCGGGATCGCAGGCGGCGCGGACAAGTGCGCCTGGCTGACCGCGAATGCAGGATATGACCACGCGATCGATTACAAAGCGGGGCCGATCAAGCAGCAGCTCAAAGAGCTGACGCCCGATGGCATCGATGTGATCTATGACAATGTTGGCGGCAAGATTTTGAACGACATGCTCTCGTTCATCGCCACTGGCGCGCGGGTGACCATCTGCGGTGGAATCAGCCGTTATGAAACGGGCACCATGCCTGCGGGTCCTGAAAACTACTTCAATCTCGTGTTCCGCCGCGCCACGATGCGCGGCTTCATCGTGCTCGATTGGGCATCGGAATTTCCGATCATCCGCAAGCGCATGGTCAAGATGATCAACGAGGGCAAGCTCACCTATCAGGAAGACATCCAGCACGGCTTCGAGAACGCGCCCGACACCTTGCAGCGCCTGTTCAGCGGCGCCAACCGCGGCAAGCAGCTCCTCAAGCTATGACCGCAACAACCGCCCTTCCCCGGCATCTTCAGCGCTATGCCGATGCCGGGGTGTGGGAAGACCTGACCTTGGGCGATCACGCGCGCATGCGCGCAGCGGCGGTGCCCGATACGGTCGTGTTCCTGACCGATCCCGATCAGCCGACTTACGCCAGCCTGCTCGCCGAGGGCGAGGCGCTGGCGCGCAGCCTGATCGAACTGGGCCTGCGCCCGGGCGATGTGATCGGCTTTCAGGTGCCCAACTGGACCGAGGCTGCAGTCATCAATCTCGCCGCCAGCCTCGGCGGCTTTGTGGTCAGCCCGATCGTGCCGATCTACCGCGACCGCGAAGTGCAGCAAATGCTCGCCGATGGCGGCGCGCGCGCATTCTTCGTGGCCGAAACATTCCGCAACTATGACTTTGCCGCGATGGTCGAGCGGATCCGGCCTGCGCTGCCCGCGCTGGAACAGGTCGTGCTGGTTCGCCCGGTCAACGCGCCCGATGGCTACAAGGCGCTGATCGAGCATGGCCGAACGCTGAACCTGCCGCTGCCCAAGGTCGATCCCAATGCGGTCAAGCTGCTGCTCTACACATCGGGCACCACGGGCAAGCCCAAGGGGGTGCTGCATTCGGCCAATACGCTTTACCGCGTTGCCAAAGTGAGCGCGCAAAACAACGCGACGGGCGAGCAGGATGTCACCCTCATGCCCTCCCCTGTCACGCATATCAGCGGCTATAGCGGCGGGCTTGAAAAGCCGTTCGTGCTGGGCTCGCGCACCGTGCTGATGGAGGCATGGAATGCCGCGATCGCGGTGGAGTTGATCGACCGCTTCCATGTTACCTCGACTGTCGCGGCCACGCCGTTTCTGCAAGAGCTGTGCGATGCGGCGGCGGCTTCGGGTTCGACCCTGCCAAGCTTTCGCCGCTTTGCCTGCGGCGGCGCGGCGGTTCCGGCCGAGCTGGTCCGCGCGGCCAACAAGCGGCTGGCGCACCCTTGCGCCTTCCGGGTCTATGGCAGCTCCGAAGTGCCGCTCGTTTCGCAAGGGCTGATGCCCGAGACCAATCCGGATGCTGCCGCCGATACCGACGGCGTCGCCAACGATTATGAACTGCGGATCGTGGATGACCACGGCCAGACGGTGGCCGAAGGTGCGGACGGCGAGATTCTGGCGCGCGGCCCGGCGATGTTTCTCGGCTATCTAGACCCTGCGCATACGGTAGAAGCGATCGATGCCGATGGTTTTTTTGCCACGGGCGATATCGGCCATGTGCGCCCCGATGGCGCGCTGGTGATCACCGGGCGCAAGAAGGACCTGATCATCCGCGGCGGCGAAAACATCAGCGCCAAAGAGATCGAGGATGTGCTGCACAAGCACCCCGCGATCCGCGAAGCCGCCGTTGTTTCGATGCCGCATGCGCGGCTGGGCGAAGGCATCTGCGCCTATGTGATCGCGCACGAGGGCCATGCGCTGACGTTTGATGAGGTTGCCGCATTCGTGATTGCGGACGGGCTGGCCAAGCAGAAGACGCCTGAGCATGTCGAATTCGTCAGTGACTTGCCGCGCACCGCGTCGGGCAAGATCCGCAAGGACATGCTGCGCGCGCAGATCCGCGAACAATTGGCTGCGGCGGGGTAGCTGAGAGGCCTTCTCCTCGGCGAAGAGCGCCAATCCCGAAAATGCATCGCCACCCTGAAACAAGTTCAAGGTGGCGATTGCTTTTTGGGTGTTAGGTAATCGGTCTAGGTAATCGGTCTTCAGGCCTGCGCCGCCATGGCCGCAGCCACCGAGGCGCTCACTTCATCGGCCCCGGGATTGCCGCGCAGGGTCAGGCCGCCGTTGATCTGCAAGTTCTGGCCAGTGATGAAGCTGCCTTCGTCCGCCAGCCAGAGTACGGCGTTCGCGATATCCTGCGAGGTGCCGACGCGGCCGAGCGGGTACTTGCTGGTGAACGCAGCGGCAAGGCCGGGCACCGAAAACGCGCCGACCGTCATCGGGCTTTCGGTAAGGCCCGGTGAGACGACATTAGCCCGGATCCCCTGCGCGCCATATTGATTGGCGACACAGCGGATCAGCGCCTCCGATCCCGCCTTGGTGCCGATATAGGCGGCATGATCGTTGATCACGCAGGTAGTGGTTGCCGAGGACACCTGCACCAGCGAGCCGCCATTGGGCATCGCACGGACAAAGGCGCTGAGGAAATAATGCACACCCTTGAACTGGAGCGCGATGATCGCGTCGAGTTCTTCCTCGGTGATCTCGTGGATCGATTTGAGCAGACCCCAGCCGCTGGCATTGACCGCCACATCGACCCGGCCGTGCCGCGCCAGTGTCTCGGTCGCCAGCGCTTCGACATCGGCCTTGCTGGTCAGATCGCACAGCAGCCAGTCGCCGCCGATTTCGGCGGCGAATGCCGACAGCACGTCCTGCTTGCGGCCCGCAACGACCACTTTCGCTCCTGCGCCTGCCAGCGTGCGCGCGATGTGCTGGCCCATGTTGTCGGGGCTGCCCGCACCCACCACCACGGCGACTTTGCCTGTCAGATCGGTCATCGTTCGGTCAGCCTTGTGCAGAATGAAAAGTGGCGGTGGCTTTGCCCTCGGGGCCATAGACTGGCTCGGTCAGATCGACCCGGTACTTGCGCGTGACCGCGCCGATCATTGCAAAGCCGCCGAGATGCGCCAGCATGCCGGTGTAGGCTGGGCCTTCTAGATGCGCCTGAAGCTCCTCGGCACTGTCCCAATCCTCGAACACATGGACGCGCCCCGCGTCAAACGGATCGGCGGTCCAGGCATAATGGCAGCAGCCCGGCTCGGCGAGCGCAAGCTTGATCAGGTCTTCGGCCCCGGCGAGCGCGGCGGCCCGGTTTTCGGGCGGAAAATCGATCTCGCCCGAGATAAGAACACGCATCAGATTATCCTCTCAATACTTTGAAACGGCGTTCCTGGAAGTACCACTGGCCATCCACACGAACATAACGATCATCGTAACGGCCGATCGGCTTGCGCTCGGTGCCGTCGTTCATTTCAAGTTCCTCGTGGGTAAACACCCGCCCCGTGGCGGTGTCACCGTCGACCTCGATCGCCGAAATCTGGCCGAAAAAGGCGACGAACTTGAAGCCTTCCATGGCCATCGTCCACAAGCCGACAATCGCCTCGCGTCCATCGACCTGTGTTCCCATCAGATCCCAGTGCGCGTCTATCGCCCAGGTTGATCCCCATTGCACGGGATCGCGCAGGAACACCGCGTCGCAATACGTTTCGTTCAGCGCGCGGATCGCCAATTGATCTTCCATCGGTCCGGAAAAAGCCATTTTCGGTCCCCTCTCCCCTCATGGGTAAACGCTGTTATGGCGGCGACATACTATCAATTTTCGCCAAGAGCCGCCCCTCAAAAGACACAGTAGCCCGGGCGCGGCCATGGTGCCACTCTGCCCGCAAAGCTGAAAAGAAGGATATACCCATGGGATTGAGCGCGATTGGCCCGGTGATGCAGTTCGCCTATGTGCCGACAGACTTTGACGCTGCGATCAAGCACTGGACGCAGACCATGGGCGTCGGGCCATTCTACCTGATGGAGAACATCCATCTGGGCGACATGCGCTATCTGGGCGAGCCGACCGAGTGCCGCTTTTCAATCGCCATCGCCTACTGGGGCGATATGCAGATCGAACTCGTCCGCGTGGAAAACGACGCGCCGGGCATCTATCGCGGGGAATATGGCGTAAGCGGCGATGTGCTCCACCACCAATGCGTGCTCACCGATGACATCATGAAGGCGCGCGCGATTTGCGAGGAATTTGGCGCGAAAGTGCTGGTCGAGGGCAAAGTGGGTGATGACGGCGCGGTGATCTATGTCGACACCGGCGGCGGCCCCGGCACCATTCTGGAGATCCTGCAGGCCTCGAGCGGCACCGAAGGGCTTTTCGCCATGATCCGCGATCAGGCCAAGACCTGGGACGGAAGCGACCCGCTGCGCAAGCTGGGGTGAGTTAGCGGTCGCGGATCGAACCGGCACCGTCCACTGTAAGGTCGGTGCCGCTGGTGAAGCTTGAATCGGCGCAGCTCAAAAACAGGATCGCCTGCGCCACTTCCTCCGGCTCGCCCGAGCGGCCCATCGGGTGGGTGGCGGCAAACATCGCGGCGATATCCTCGGGCGCAGCGACCCCCGAATTCAAATAGCGATAGTACATCGGGGTGCGGATCGCGCCGGGATGCACCGCATTGGCGCGGATCGGCAGGCCGCGTGCCGCCAGATCGAGCGCAACGCATTTGGTGAGCGCGGTCACCGCCGATTTGGAAGCGCAATAGGCCGCCATCTGCCCGCCCGGGCGCATCGCCAGCATAGAGCCGATGTTGACGATGGTGCATGGCTCGCCCGATGCCTCCATCGCCGGGATCGCGGCGCGGCAGCCATAGAAGGTGCCGTTGAGATTGATGTCGATGGTGCGGTTCCAGCTATCGAGATCGACATCGACCGCGTTGCCCGGTTCAGAGATGCCGGCGATGTTGCACAAAGTCGTCAGCTTGCCGAAGCGCGCGAGCGTGGCCGCCACGGCCGCGTTCCAGTCATCGAGGCTGCGCACGTCAAGCTTGACCGAGGCAGCATGCTCGCCAAGCTCCGAAGCCAGTTCCGCCGCCTTGTCCGTCTGCACGTCGCCGAGCATGACACTGCCGCCCTCGGCCACGATCATGCGGCCCAAGGTGCCGCCAATGCCTTCCGCGCCGCCCGAAATGAGCGCCACTTTGCCTGCCATGCGGCCCATCGCTTTTCTCCCTGTCCTGCGTTCCGAACGGCTTAGTTCAGCGGCTCATAGCTGATCGGAAGCCGTGTCACACCGCGCAGGAGAATGTTGGGCAGGATCTTGATCCCATCCTCATCGGCGACCTTGAAGTTGCCGAGCCGCACCAGCAATTCGTCGAACGCAACGGCGATTTCCTTGCGGCTGAGCATATTGCCCACGCACATGTGGATGCCCTTGCCAAAAGCGAGATGCGTGCGCGCATTGGCGCGGTTGATGTCGAACTTATCGGGATTTTCGTATTTGGCCGGATCGCGGTTGGCGGCGGCATAGCGGATCTGCATGATCGCGCCTTTGGGAATGCTGACACCGCCCAGCTCGCAATCGCGCATAACAATGCGCCACATCCCCGCAGAAGGCGTCTCATAGCGCAGCGCTTCTTCGACCAGATTGGCGATCACCTTGGGATCGCGCCCGCCAGCAGCGGCAACCGCCATTTCCATCTGGTCGGGATTGCGGATCAGCTGGAGCAGCGCGCCGGCCAGCACCGAGGTGGTGGTCTCGTTGCCCGCGACCATGAACTGCTGCATCACCGACATGATCTCGGCGTCGTTCAGCGGCTCGACACCATCAACCCGCGCCGCAACCAGATCGGCCAGCAGATCGTCGCCGCCGTTGGCGCGGCGTTCGTCGATCTTGCCTTTCATGAAATGCTGAAACTGGACAAACGAGCGCGCGCATTCAAGCTCGCGCTCGCGCGAGATCAGCTGGCTGAACCGGTCGACCGCCGCATCGGACCAAGCCTTGACCTGCTTGGGATCGTTATCCAGCCCGATTTGCTGCGCAATCATCGCAACCGGCAGCGGCACTGCGAATTCCTCAACAAATTCGCATGTCCGCTCGTGGCTCAGTTTCTCGATCAGATCGATGACCTTCGCGCGCATATCGGCCTCGATCGCGTTCACTCGCGGCATCGAGAATGCCAGATTGACCAGCTTGCGAAAGCGCGTGTGCACTGGCGGATCGGCGGTCAGCAAGGTGGCGACATTCGGCCAGCCAGCGGCGAGAATGGCTTCGATCTCAGGGTCCGTCTTGCCCATCAGCGCGCCGAAATCGTTGGAGAAATCATCGGTCCGCCCGGTCGCCTCGGAGACAAGGTCGTAACTGTAGACAACGTAAGTATTGGTTTCGGGGTAATGCTGGATCGCCACGCCCTCGGCATGCGCATCGCGGTAATAGTCGAACGGATCGATCAGGGTCTGCGGATCGAAAAAATTCCGCTGAGTGACGGGCTTGTTCACGGTATTCCTCTCCCGAAAGTATACCGAAGCCTAGGGGAAAGCCCCCTGCTCTGGCGATCCGTCATTTTGCTAGGTTGACCGGCAAATCAGTCAAACCCCGGTGTCGCAAGCCCGTCTGCGCCGTAGACCGGCCCTTCTCGGTCGACGCTGTATTTCCGGCTTGCTGCGCCGATCAGGCCGCTCTTGCCCAGATGATCGCGCATGCCGGCATAATGCGGTCCGGCGAAATGCGCAGCAAGCGCCTGCGCATCGGTCCACTCTTCGAACACATTGATGCGCGATGGATTGAATGGATCGGGGCTGAATTCATAATGCAGGCAGCCGCGCTGCGACAGCGCGCCCTCGATCCATGGGCGCGCCGATTGCAGCGCTTGGTCACGCTGCTCTGGCTCAAGATCAATCTGCGCGGCGATCAGGATTTTCATACGCGGCTCCTCGCTGTGTCGTTCAATATGCTTGTCGGCGCGCCGCGGTGGCTCGGCAATCCTTCAATTTATCAAGGGGCAAGGTATCAAGGGGCTGCTCCCAGAATCATTAGTGGTTTAGCCGGGGCGAGGCGGTATCCTTTGATGAACCCCTAGGGCACATCTGGAGCGCAGAATGGTTGAGACACTGACAGGCCACAATCGGTCGAACGCGATGTCCTATAATGACATCCTGCTCAGCGACACCGTGCCCCCGCCAGCGGTTTACCTCGAAGATTCGCCGATGGAGCCGGGCGTCACCACGGTCGAAGTGAGCCGGTACTGGAGCCAGGCCGAGCACGAGCGCGAAGTCGAGCGGCTGTGGAAGCGGGTGTGGCAGATGGCCTGCCGCAAAGACGATATCCCCAATGTCGGCGACACGCACGTCTATGACATAGCGGGCCTCTCCTACCTGATCGTGCGTGTTTCGGAAGACGAGATCAAGGCGTTCCCCAATGCCTGCCTGCACCGCGGCCGCGCGCTGTGCGACAATCATCGCCAAGGCCTCAAGGTCCTGCGCTGCCCGTTCCACGGCTGGTCGTGGGAATTGAACGGCGCGCTGAAGGAAATTCCGTGCCAGTGGGATTT
>NZ_CAMBTS010000037.1 GCF_945870625.1 Novosphingobium sp. Chol11
CTGCGCCCGCATGACGCGAAAACCGTCCTCAAAAGGGCGGTCGGACACGGAAATCAGCGATAAAGACCAGGAGAACGGTGCTCCGCACCCTCAACCCTGGCCTCCCTGCACCTTCACGCCAGAACCAGCCGGTTCTTCGAGGCGTCCAGCTTCATGCCGTTCCAACTGTTCGCGAAAGTGTTTCCGACCCAGATGAACGAATTCGGCTTTTTCATCGACAAGACGGGGCGTTACCTCCAGCCTTGGATGGCCGCGAATGGGCAGGAAATGTCGCGCGAATTTTGGGCCAAGGGCATTTGGAGGGAGCCCCGCCGCTAAGCGATCGTGGAGAGCCGCGAGTCCCAATTGTTGCCGGTCAGAAGTAGAGTCTCTCTTCGTAATGAAGGCTGATTGATGGGAAGGCCGGGGCAAGGCTCATTCGATTGGCCGCAAGATCACGTCATCCAGATGAACCGGCGCTTTTGGCGCAAGCCAGAAGACCAACCGTTGTGCCGAACATGCGCTATCCAATTTGAAGTTTTGCCCATAGCTGTCCTTGGCCATGTCGTCTGGGGCGCCAGGCAATGCGTTGGAGATGCCCAGCTTGCAAGAAAGCGAGACCGAAATGGCACGTGCAGCGCTGGCCTCCGTGTCAGGGTTGCGCCATGTCAGCCGATACGTTCCCGGCGATAGCACGACAAGCTGGCTCAAGACTGGCACAGTATTGGCGGCATTGACGGTAACTTGCAGCCGGCGGCTCCCCGGCGTGGCTCCCTCGACCTGAATGTCGACATCTCCGCGGTTGGAAAGCTGCCAATCAAAGCCACCGGTTGTTTGGGTAGTGTCGATACTTTCGAAGCCGCCGTCATAGATCAGCGACGTGGGACCAAGGCAGTTTGTTCGCCACAGCGCCGTAGCATCGCGCACTAAGTCGAGTGCAATAAGACTATTCACCAGTCGGGTCGACTTGGCGCATTCAAAGACACCTCTCCCAACTAGGCGCATAACTTCGCCGCGCCCGACAACCTCTTCGGCGGGCAAGTCTTTTGAAGGGTTCGCAAAGACCTCGGTCCAGGAAGGCGCGAGCTTCAATCGCTTGGCTAGCTCGGTTTTTCCATCCGGGCTTTGAAAAAGCGCGGCAATAAGCTGGTCTCGCGCCTCGAAGTTCGGAAACTGTCGCAGCAGCGCATCGAGACGCTCGGCGGCAACTTTGGTGTCGCCGACCTTGAGCGCCTCTCCCATCCAGTAGATCTGGGTATTGGGGTCGCGCCAGCCTAATTCGCCCGAGACCCGGAAGGCGGTTTCAGCCGCGGCTTCATCGCCGGCCAACAGCCGCGCCCGCCCGAGCAGCCCAACAATGCGCGAGTCGAGCGGATCGGTGATGATCGAGCGCTGGATCAACGGGACAGCGCTGGCCGGGCCATCGCCAATCAGCGCCTGCGTTGCGCGCGATGTCGATGCACCGGTATCATAAGGCCAGCCTAGCAAGCTTGGCGATCGCATAGCGTAACTCGCAATACGATCCGTGCCACTCAATACTACTATGCCACCCAACGCGGCCAGCGCAAACACGGCAAAAGTGCCAGTTAGCTTTGACATCCACGTTGAATTGTTGCCGATTGGCATGAATTACGCATTCGTCTTTGCATCGTATTGATAGTAATTATAGCCATAGTATTCGGAGTAGGCGTTCGAATTCTTGCTAGCGTCGAACATCGTCAACACCCCGCCCAGGATGTTTGGGCGCATGCCGCGGAGACGCCGGAGCGAAGATTTGAGCGAGCCGCGCCGGCTGCGATCGGATTGAACCACCAGAATCACCCCCTCGACCAGCGCAGCCATGAGCGGCGCATCGGCGAGGCCCAAAACAGGCGGACTATCGAGAATGACCACATCGAACCGTTCGGACAGTTCCTCGAGGATCTGCTTCATGCGCCCGGAACTGAGCAGTTCCGTTGGGCTCAGGGGAATAGGCCCTGCAGTTATAACGGTCAGGTTCTCATGATCGGTAGGCTTCAGTGCATCTTCGATCGAACCTTGCGAGGTCAGCAGGCTCGACATGCCATAGGCATTGTCGGAGCCAGACACGCCTACAATCCGATGGATCACCGGACGACGCAAGTCGACGTCAAGCAACACAACCTTGCGGCCTAGGCGCGCGAGCCCGATGGCCATCGCCAGGCTGGTGGTCGATTTGCCTTCAGATGGCTGCGAACTGGCGATGAGCAAGGTTTTTGGCAGGCCATTGGCTGATGAATAGAGCAGCGAGCTTCGAAGCGAATTGTAGGCTTCGCTGATCGCCGACTTCGGATCCTCCATCATCGCCTCGATGTCGACAGCCTTTGTAAGCGGGATGACCCCCAAAAGCGGCATATTGAGCTTGGCGTCGATGTCTTCGGGGAGGCGCACTGCATCGTCCAGTTGATTGCGCAGGAATACGATCACACCCGCCAGGGTCACGCCCGCCAGCAAGGCCAAAGCGAAATTCCTGAAGAGATTTGGGGAGCTCGGCTTCGTTGGACTGTCTGCGCTATCGATGATCGCGATATTGCTCGAACTGATACCAGCTGCGGCGTTCAGCTCCTTGTAACGCTGAAGCAAGCCGTCATGCACCGTGCGGTTGGTATCGGCCTCTCGCGCGAGCAGATTATACTGCACCAAGCGATCCTGCTCGGCGAGCGATGATGATTTGAGGGAGAGAACTTGTTGGTTCAGCGCCTCTTCCGCTTCCCTCGCGCTGTCATAGGCCTGCTTCACCGACGCGCGGATGTTGCGCGCCACGGATTGGACTTGAGCGTCGATCGAAGCGAGCTGCGCCTTGAGCTGGACAACCGAGGGATAGTCTTCGAGGTGACGCGCACGCTCGCGCTCCAAGTCAGCGCTGGTTGCCGAACGCTGCGCCAGCAGAGTGCCGATCGCTGTGTTGGCGAGCACTTCGGGCGAACTCAACAGGGGGCCGCTGGACATCGAGCGCCAACGCTGCTCGGCCGTGATCCGCGCGGCCTGGGCCTGGTTCGCCTGAACATTGAGCTGGAGCAGGCTGGCGGTCGTGATCGAGTTGCCGCTTCCGGAATCGCGATTTTGATCGCGGCCATCGCCGGCATCGTGCGTACGGATCAGGCCGGCCTCGCGGGCATAGGCATTGAGTTCGCGCTCGGAATTCTCAAGCTTGGCGCGCGCCTCGTTAAGCTGGCCCGAAATGAACTCGCGCGCATAAGCTGAGCTGTCATAGCGCCTTTGCAGGTTTGCCTGGATATATTCATCCGCCCAGGTATTGGCGACCCGCGCGGAAAACGCTGGAACGGTGCTGGTGAAACCGACAGTTGCAATGCGCGAATTGCGCGGAAGCAAGACAGCCTTGCCGCGCAGCAAAGCCTCGATGGTCAATTCCTTGAGCTCGCTCTCCTTCAGATCGGCGTCCGGTTGCCGAAGCCCCATCGCGTCGTAGAACTGGGCGCTCCCGACCAACCGCAGCTTCTTCGCGACACGCTCCGCGATGGCATTGCTGCCAAGAATGTCCATCTGCGTTTGCAAGAAACGCTCACTATCGCTCGCAGAAGTTAGCTGCTCCTGCGAGATGTCGTCCTGCTTGCCGAGGATCTGAGCCGATTGATCATTGATCTGCAAAGTGGTTCGAGCGGTGAAGGCCGGGGTTTGCAGCAGGGTGACTACGGCGGCCAGAGCCAGCGATGCCGCAACCACCAGACCGATCAATACCAAGTTTGCGCGGACAGTCGCCACAATCTGGCGCAAATCAAATCCGGAAGCTACGCTGTCGTAAATTGCCTCGTAGCCATAAGGAACCGTCTCAACTGCGAAAGGCTGGCCGTTCGAGCTGACGATGCTGGTTTGATTTTGCATAGGAGCGCCCAAGTCAGAAACGTGTGAAGACATTAAACAGCGGAGCCGCTGCGATGATATCCCGGTAGATGCTCTTGCCTTGCGAGAAGCCGACCACGACAACATCTCCGCCAAGAATCTTGGGATCTTGATCTAATCCGGCGCGAACACGCTCAAGATTAAAGCGTGCTGCGGTGCGTTCACCGGCGATTGTCCGGAAGATGACGATTTCATCAAGCTTGGCGATCCGGGTCGGGCTCTGCGCCAGCGCGATCGCGGAAAGCAGCGTCGTCGCGTTCGATACTGGATAGACCCCGGCCTTGGTTACCTGACCCTCGATCGAGACTTCCTGAGCATTCTGGGCGAGCACGTTGACCGTGACCTTTGGATCACGCAGATAACGGGCGCCCAGTTTGCTGGCGATCAAAGCCGAGGCGTCGCTCGGCGAAAGGTTCATGAGCGGCACTTGCCCGATCAGCGGAACTTGAATGTTTCCGGCTTCGTCCACGAGGATCTTGTCACCGCTGATTTCGGGCTCGCCAAACACCGAAAGCGCAATTTGATCGCCTGGTCCAATAAGGTAGGATTGGGGCGGCATTGCCTTGTCAATCGGCGGGAATATGGCGGTGGCCGGTTTGCCATAAGGCAGATGGCGGTAAAGCGGCGAAGAACATCCCCCGATGCCAAGCCCCAAAATCACAAGTGCAATCGTTGCTGCGTGTCTCACTGGGACTTTCGCTCCTGCAATATAGTTTCGCGCGCTTCGGTTAGGCACTCGAAATTTCCGGCGCACGGCACAACATCTTCACGACCGGTTCTTGTCCAACGCATCATTGCCCCCCCGGCCGCAATCGCGCGGGCACCATTAAAAAGCCCGCCGCCATCGATGTCAGCATCGCGAGCGACATCGACCGCAGCGGGTACTCAACAATCGAATGCAGCGCAACAATAAGCAAGGCACCAACCGCGAAAATGATCTGACTGCGCCGGGCTGGGACGCTATCTGGCGCGGCTGACCAGCGAAAAGCGCGATATGCCGAGACGATCAGTATTAGCAGAACCAAGATCAATACCGCGATGCCCGGCGCACCCGCCTCGATTGTCCATTCGAGCCAGTCGTTGTGGACGCGGTTTAGAAACTTGGGACCCAGCACATCGAGACGCTCGGCGGATGCGAGCAAAGGGACGATGGTTCCGATCCCTGCGCCGATCGGCCAGACTTGCTGAAGCACATAAGACGCATCGATCCACACATCCCAGCGTGCTTCTTCCGTAGCCCAGAAGCGGAGCATGACGCGGCGAACCGAGTTAACTTGCAGGAGGCCGAAGGTAGCGGCCCCCAACACCAGGCTGCTGGCCAGAAGCCATGGCGCGCTGGGCGAGTCCTTGCGAATTGCCGGCCAGAACATGGCCACCAGCAACGCCAGCGTGAACCCGCTCAGCGCGATTCCCGTGCGCGAGCCGGTCATCAACACCCCGATCAGAAAGACCATGATGGCTCCGGCAACGCTTGTCCAGCCTAGCAGATGGCGCCTCCCGTCCAGCAGGCGCGGCGCAACCAGCGCGCAGAAAGCGAGCAGGGCAATCAGCAGGATATCCGCCTCGAGATTGCGGTCGGCTTGAAATCCGACCAGTGAACCTGCGCTGTAATAGAAATAGAGCGACCACGTCGCGCCTCCGGTGTGCGAGATTTGCAACATGCCCAAAACCACAGAAAGCGCGCCGCCCGCTGCCACTGTTCCACAAAGCCAGCGGCTGCTGCGGATCGATAGCCGGGATACCTGCAGCATGAGCAGCGCCGGAAAAATCATCGAGAGAAGCGACGTGAAGGTGCGGGCTGGCGCCATGCTCAGCGGCATCCAGCGATCCGGGTCTCCTGCCAGCGCGATCGATCTGGCCTCGATGCTGCGCCCGGGCAGCGCTTGCCAAATCGTCGGCGGCAGAGGGATCAGGTGCGCCACTGGCAACACAAGAACGATACCGGCGAGCAGCCAAGCCACAGGAGATATCGGGCCAAGCCCGCGTTGCCACGATGGCGAGGCACACAGCGGGATCATACAGGCAACGACCACCAGTTCGAGCAGCATTTCAGTCTGAGGATTGTAGACCCCGCCGCCGCCCAAGCCGATCGACGCGGCGATCATGGCCATGATCAGAGTATCTGCGGGAAGCGGTGCTGCAAACTTGCGCGGCGCTGGCTTTCTGACCAATCCTGCGGTGGCGATGCTTCGGCGGGGAAGATCGCGGATCAAGTGCGCACCTTTTGCAATTTGGCACTTGGCCCGGTCATGACATTCCCTCGCTCCTCACCTTTATATTGCAAGCATACGCAACCCTAGGCGGGCGCAATGGGATTGTCGCAAAACAGAATGCTACGTCTACCCCGAACAGATATCAGCCTGAACGTATAGTGGCACCGACGCGTTGAAGACTTGTACGACAGCTCCGCTGAGAGCGGCTCACGATCAAGCGCACGCGTCGCCGCAGCGCTTGAAAACGGGCCCAGAGATGAAACTCAGGGCCCGCAATTTTATCCACGATGAGGCGATTAATTCGACGTGATCGGGCCAGGAGCAGGAGCCGAACTGGTGATTGCGACCACCGTAACGACCGACGCTACCGCGGCGCCAATGACCACGGGAGCGACTGCGGCAGGCGCAATGTTGAGCTCAACGCCCTTCTTCGCCGACTTGCGCGAGAGCTTTGCACTCTTGGCAACAGGCAACGATGCGCCAGCACGGATTACTTCTGCTTGCGCCACGCCGCCGAATGTCAGCGCCAGAGCGGCAAAGCTTGCTACTACGATCTTCGATGTCATCATGATGTCGTCCCCGGTCAATGTGAATTTCTCGCCTAAATCTTTACGTGATTTTATTTAGGAATGCAAGCGCTGTGTTGCGCAAGCGAGCATAGGATTTTGCACGTGCGTTCGCCAATTTGCGTAAGCCTTCTGCGGGTTAGCTGCAGAAAAGTCTGGCAACCAAGCCCTAGATATTCAGCCTTTGTCGCTTCATCGCGCACTCGCCCCATCTCGCCGTCAAAACGCGCGATCATGCGACAGAACGGTGAGAGTGCCGAGAATGATCCGCAAATCCCGCATCATCGACCAGCCATCAAGATATTCAAGGTCAGCCTGCAAACGGCTCGTCAAATCTGCCTCCGAATCGGTTGCACCTCGAAACCCGCGAATCTGGGCAAGCCCGGTCAGCCCGGGTTTCAGCGAGTGCCGCAGCAGATAACGCGAGTCGACCTCCCAGAACCGCCGCGCGCCAGCGAGCGAGCCGATGGCATGCGGCCGCGGCCCCACAATGCTCATGTTTCCGCGCAGGACATTGAACAACTGAGGCAACTCGTCGATGCTCGTGCGGCGGATGAACCGGCCGATCCGGGTGATTCGATCATCGTCCTTGCTGGCGGATCGCGTCCCAGCATGATCAAGCCGTTCCACCCGCATCGAACGGAACTTGTAAATCATGAACAAGCGGTTGTTGCGGCCCTGTCGCTGCTGGCAAAAGAGCACCGGCCCGCCATCCTCGAGCCGCACCAAGATCGCCACCACCATTAGAACCGGGGCAAGCATGAAGATTGCCGCACCCGCTATCGCGATGTCGATCGCGCGCTTGGCTGCCCGCTCGCGCAGGCCAAGCGGGCCGCGCGAGACAACCAGCGAGCCAAAACCATGCTCTCGCCGCGCCCCCAGAACACCCAATCCTTCGACTTCAGGATCGACAATCTCGCCGCTGATGCTCGACCCTTTGAACACCTGCGCCCAATCCATGCGCCGTTCGCGTGGGCAGGATACGATCACCCGGTCCATGTTGGTCATGAACATCCCCAGCAGATCAAGCATGTGCGGGTCGTTGCAATCTGGCCGCAGGCGATGCTCGGCGGTGGCGATGTGCCATGCCTGCGGCATGGCCACAGGAACGCCGCCATCATCGAAAACGAGCACATTCTGGGCGGTCGAACCGAACCGTGCCCTGAGCATAGGCTGGATGGATGCGCGGACCCACACCAGCGCCAGCGCAATCACGACAATGCTGAGCCCTGCGGTCACGCGCGAGAACTCATTGCTGGATCTGGTGAAAAACGCGACAAAAATGGTCAAAGTAAATGCGCAAAGGATCGCCATCAGCGCGCGCACCTGGCTAAACCGCAATGAAATCAAGGAGGTTATTGAATAGGCCCGCAGTAGCAGCGCTGCGGTCCAGTAAAGCAGCACATGAGGGTTGATCTCGGCCAGCGTTGTCGGCTCGGTGATATCGCCGACATAAATGAAGCTGATGGCCAGCAATGAACCCACTATTGTCAGGCCATCGAGCAACATCAGCATGATGTAAGTTTGCAGTCGGCGCTTTTCGAGCGACGGTGCCAGGGGGAGCTTGAGCATTTTGCGCTCTGGCGGCGGAACACCAAGCGGGACGATCTTGCTGCGGTCTTGTTCAATCGTTGCCATGATAAACGAATGCCTCCTCGCTGCGAGCCCCGAACACCGCAAACCTCGCGCCAGATAGGGAGATTCACATACGATGGCATCACCCCAAAATGGAGCAAGCTACGCGGTTTCCTCTACAGACTTTTGATGATCCAGCAAGACTGCGCGATGAGGTTGGCGAGGATAAGCCGGTTGCCGCAACAGCGGTCCGATCAGGTGCGCCCATTATGGCGCGTTGCCGCGCGGGCAATCTCGGCAAGCCCTTGGCGAAGCGCCAGATCGCCGTTGCGGTTGTCTGCCAGAAGCGCGCGGTGCAGCGCCATCAGCCGTTCCACCAGCCGCTCCAGCCGGCGCCCGCGCCAGCGCCGCAATTGCTGGCCAAGATCGCCCCTGTCCCGAAAAAAGACGCGCCGCGCCGAGACTTCGGCTTCCAGAAATTCGGCAACATCGCCGCGCGGACCCAGCCGTCCGGCAAGCTGCGCCAGTTGCGCTGCGCGGCGTTCGAACGCCAGCAGCAGCCCGACCGGATTGAGCTCCAGTTCCTGCATGCGTGCCAGCTCCTTGGCCAGCCGCCGGGTCTCGCCGCTCAGCACGGCATTGACGACAGGCATGAACCCATCGTCTTCGCTGGCCGCGCCGATGGCATCGAACACCGCCGCATCGGCGCTGCGCGGTGCCTCCGGGCTTGCATCGAGATAAAGCGCCAGCTTTTCGATCTCGCGCCGCGCCAGCCGCGTATCCAAGGCGCAGGCGCGCGCGATGCGATCCGCCAGATCGCCCGCCATCTTCACACCGGCGCTGTCCGCCATTGTGCGCACGGCTTGGGCCACGGTCTTAAGCTCGGGCGGGTGGAACATCGCGACCAGCGCATCGGGCCGGTCTGCCAGCAGCTTGGCAATCCGCGATTTATCCGAAGCCGAACTGGCCAGGATCAGCACGGGCCAACCAGCGACCGGGCTCGCCAGCAGGCTCTCAACCGCCTCGTGCGCTTCATCACCGGCCGTGCGCACGTGGATCTGCCGCTTGTCGCCGAATAGCGAGACCGAGCGGGCCTCGTCGGCAAGGCGCACCGAATCGCGCTTAAGGTCCGCGCCGGCCAGTTCGATCCGTTCCGCCGGGCCGTATTTCGCGGTGAGTTCGGCAGACAGCGCCTCCAGCGCGTCTGCCGCGCCGGCTTCATCGGGGCCACAAAAATAGAAAACGCTGGCCTCGCGCGCGGCCTTGGCCAGGTTGGTCGCAAAAGCCTTCTGAGTTACCTTCACGCCGCGGAAGCGATCATTAGCGCGGCTGCTGGAGCCGGGTGGCGATCCGCGTCACCATCTGGCCGGCCACCTCGCGCGCGATATTCTCGAGCGCGGTCTGTTCGGCTGCGATCACAGCATATTCGCTCGAAACAATGTCGATCCCCGCATCGGCCGCCGCAGTCGCATCGAGCAGGATCTTGCCGCTACCCAGATCGACCAGCTGATAGCGCGCGCGCAAAGTGCGCCGCTCGCGCGTCACGGCATCGTCGGCGAGCAAACCGAGGCCTTGCAGGCGCTCGTCGAGACGGACATCGAGCCGGTAGCGCGGCGCAGCGCCCGCGCCGTTGCCAAGCCGATCAACGAGCGCATTGCGCACGATCCAGCCCGATTGGCCTTCGATCGACGAGACCTGAACGTCGCTGAGCCCGCGCGCCACTGCGCCCTGGCTGCCGCCCGCGTACATCGGCGCAAGGCCGCAACCGCCGAGCGCCGCCAGCGGCAGGCATAGCGCCAGCAAGCGGAGCCTAAACAACGAGATTGACCAGACGGTCGGGCACCACGATTACCTTCTTCACTTGCGCCCCATCCAGAGCACGCTGCACTTTGTCGGATGCCAGCGCAAGGCGTTCGAGATCGTCATTCGCGGTGCCCTTGGCGACGGTCAGCGTGTCGCGCAGCTTGCCCTTCACCTGAACCGCCACGGTCACCTCATCATCGACCAGCAGCGCAGGATCAACCGCAGGCCACGTGGCGTTGGCGATCAGTCCGCTGTCAAACCTTGCAAAGACCTCTTCGGCGAGATGCGGCATCATCGGCGCGACGATGATCAGCAAAGCGCGGATCGATGCCGAACGGCTGGCTGAAGGTGGGGCTTTCTCGATAGCAGCGGTCAGCTCGTAAATCCGCGCGACCGCCTTGTTGAAGCCTAGCGCTTCGATGTCTTGCGCCACTGCATGCACGGTCTGGTCGCGCTTACG
Source organism: Novosphingobium sp. Chol11 (assembly GCF_945870625.1). GTDB lineage: Bacteria > Pseudomonadota > Alphaproteobacteria > Sphingomonadales > Sphingomonadaceae > Novosphingobium. Next base: position 10,476 of record NZ_CAMBTS010000037.1, read on the forward strand.
CTCAAGCGCCTTGTCCTCACCGCTCGCCGCGTCGTCCGTTTGTGCAAACAACCGCCATAGCCGCTGGACAAAGCGCGCGCAGCCTTCGATCCCGGCCTCGGACCACGGCAAATCCCGCTCGGGCGGGCTGTCCGACAGCATGAACCAGCGGATCGCATCGGCTCCATGCTTGGCCACGATCTCGTCCGGGTCCACGACATTCTTCTTGGACTTTGACATCTTGATCACACGGCCGACTTCGACCGGAAGGCCGGTCGCTTTCTCGAACACGCCGCCATCTCGCCGCTCGACTTCTTCGGGCGAGAGCCACTTGCTGGCCGGATTGTTGTCCTCGTCGCCCTCGCTCTCCTGGCCCATCGATGGTTCGCCGGCAGCGGTGCGCTGGTACGTCTCGTGCGTCACCATGCCTTGCGTGAACAGGCTGGCGAATGGCTCGTCGATATCGATCTTGCCGATGCGCTTCAGCGCGCGGGTCCAGAACCGGGCATAGAGCAAGTGTAGGATCGCATGCTCGATCCCGCCGATATATTGCTCCACCGGCAGCCACTGGCGGATTGCCGCCGGGTCGAACGGGCGGTCCTCCGGCTGGCTGGCGAAGCGCAGGAAGTACCACGAGCTGTCCACGAAGGTATCGAGCGTATCGGTCTCGCGCCGCGCCGCGTGGCCGCATTGCGGGCAATCGACGTGTTTCCAGGTGGGGTGACGCGCCAGCGGGTTGCCTGGGGTGGCGAAGTCTACGTCTTCGGGGAGGACGACCGGCAACTGCTTCTTGGGCACCGGCACCACGCCGCACACTTCGCAGTGGATGAACGGGATGGGCGTGCCCCAATACCGTTGGCGCGATACGCCCCAGTCGCGCAGACGCCACACGGTCTTGCCTTCGCCCCAGCCTTCGGCCTCGGCGCGCACGATCACTTGCGCCTTCGCATCGGCCACGGTCACGCCATCGAGCATTCCCGAATTGACCAGCACGCCGTCGCCAGCCTCGGCCTCGGCGCCAAATGGCTTGGCGGCATCGGCGGCGCTCTGCGCGACCACGCGCAAGATCGGCAGGCCATATTTGGTAGCGAAATCAAAGTCGCGCTGGTCGTGCCCCGGAACCGCCATGATCGCGCCGGTGCCATATTCGATCAGCACGAAATTGGCGATGTAGACTGGTAGCGCCGCGCCGGTGAACGGATGGCGCGCGGTGATCCCGGTATCGAAGCCCAGCTTTTCGGCGGTTTCAAGCTCAGCGGCGGTGGTTCCGCCCTGCTTGCAAAGCGCGATGAAGTCCTGCGCCGCGACGTTGTCTGCTGCGGCGCGCTGCGCGACCGGATGCTCCGCGGCAACCGCTACGAAGCTTGCGCCAAAGATCGTGTCGGGCCGCGTGGTATAGACCTCAAGGCTCTCGCCATCAGAGAGGTCGAAGCGAAACTGCATGCCCTGCGATTTGCCGATCCAGTTTTCCTGCATCGTGCGTACTTTCTCGGGCCACTTGTCGAGATGGCCAAGCCCCTCGAGGAGTTCCTCGGCGAAATCGGTGATTTTGAGGAACCATTGGCTGAGCTTGCGCTTCTCGATCAGCGCGCCCGAGCGCCATCCGCGCCCGTCGATCACTTGTTCGTTGGCCAGCACGGTCTGGTCGACCGGGTCCCAGTTGACCGCGCTTTCCTTTCGGTAGACGAGGCCTGCCGCATAAAGAGCGAGGAACAGCGCCTGCTCCTGGCCATAATACTCCGGCTCGCAGGTGGCGAGTTCGCGGCTCCAGTCGAGCGCAAAGCCCAGCCGTTTGAGCTGCGCTTTCATGTTGGCGATATTCTGCCGGGTCCAGCTGCCGGGATGAACCCCGCGCTCCATCGCGGCATTTTCGGCGGGCATGCCAAAGGCATCCCAGCCCATCGGATGGAGCACTTCGAACCCGCGCATCCGCTTGTAGCGCGCAAGGACATCGCCCATCGTATAATTGCGGACATGACCGATATGAATGCGCCCCGATGGATAGGGAAACATTTCCAGCACATAGCTGCGTGGGCGGGCCGAGGCGTCGTCGGCGCGGAAGGTTTCCTGCTTGTCCCAAACGGTCTGCCAACGCAAATCGGCGACGGCGGGATCGAAGCGAGAAGGCTCGGCGTGTTCTTGGCTCATGCGCGCCGCTCTAAGGAGCGGCGCGGCGCGGTGCAACTACCCGCCTTGTGGTTCGGCGCAAAAGGTCAGCGGCGGATTGCCTGACGGCGGAGATCGCGCGCCTTGGTCAGGATTATGTCTTCAAGCTTTTGCACTGTTGCGGCCTGAACCGGCGCTTCTACCCAGTTTCCGCCTTGCGAGGTCTGGCGGCTGGCGGCGACGCGCAGCGCATCGGCGCGCAAGTCCTGATCGAGGATCGATACGGTGACTTTGACCCGTTCGCCCGGATTCTTGGGATTGGTATACCAGTCAGTGACGATCACCCCGCCGTTGCTGTCGGTTTGCAGCAACGGCATGAACGACAGCGTTTCGAGGCTGGCGCGCCACAAATAAGCATTGACGCCGATCGTGGTGACTTTGCTTGCTGCCAGCTCAAGCAATGGGCGCTGCTTTTTGCCGCACCCGCTAACGGTCATCGCCAATGCGCCGATGGCGATGATCGCGATGGCGGAAAACCGGCGGGCGGGCGCTTGGACGCGAGGTGTGCTGGTCGTCACTTCAATCCTGTCTTTAGCTGGCATGGAGGAGGCTGCAAAAGCCACCTTCCCGGCGCGAGTTGGCCGCAATGGTGCGGCTTATGCCTAGCCTCTATCACTCTGGCGGCGCGCGCGGCAAGCTTGATCAGCGCGGTCTGCTATCGCGCAGCGCCCGGTCCGATCTGTCATCAGCAAAGGTGCTATGTGGACAATGCGCAACAGGTTGCCGCCAAGCGCGAAAATTCGGTTGTCCGTCTGGTAACGTGGTGCAATGCAATCTATGTGAGTTTGTGGAGAGTCGGTCGCATGAATGATGTTCATGTCCGATGGTTTTTAGAAAGTGCTGGGACAGGCAATGGTCGGCAAACGCAATAGTGCAGGAACGGGGCGTCGCACGCTCCATTCGCTGCGCGTGCCGCTGCTGTTTGTTGCCTGTGCGGCCGTGGGCATGCTCATCGCCCCTACCGTCAGCAATGCTCTGGCCGATAACGTCAACTCTGCGCCCGTAAGCCTTGCGGCGCGCGGCGGCATTGGTTCGTTCACGCCGGCATCGGTCGATCCGCTGCTTTCGGCGCAGATCACCAAGCGCGCGCTGGGCAGCGGCATGCTGTTTCGCTTCACCCCGGCCGGAACCGAAACGCGGCCCGACCGGGCAGTTACGGTCGTCGTGCGGGTCGGCGATCTTAACCCGCAGGCGCTGTCGGTGCGTAGTGCGCTTCCGGCTTCCGCCGCCGCCCCGGGCGCCGCGCCGGTGCGGATTGCGCCGTCGGTATTCAATCTGGGCATGGCTCGCGGCTATCAAAGCTTCGCGCCGACCGCAGGTACGTCCGCCGGGCTGCCGAGCGAGATCCAGCGGCTGGACGCGCCGGACTTGCGCGCCATCGGCAGCAAATTCGCTGTTAATGGCAACACGGCAATGACGCCCGCGCGGCTCGCTCCGCGCGTTGAAATTGATCGTAAAGAGCGCATGGGCCGGTTGCCCCGGACGCTGGAAAGCCAGAGTGACTATCAGGTCGATCTTGGCGGCAGCTATCGCCTGACGCGTAATTTCGATGTGACAGCGGGCGTGCGGTACTCATCGGAACGTGACCGTCTGCGTCCGCTAACGGATGGCAAGCAGGATAGCCAGGCCGTCTACGTCGGAACCAAGTTCCGCTTCTGATTGTGTGTAGCTGATTGTGCCAAGTGTTGGCATGCTCGCACGCCGCTGCTTCCTAACTACCCTGATCAGCAATAAATCGCGCAAAGCTTGTGCTTTTCACGCCCAAGGTTGCTTGTCGCGCCAAAATCTCGCGACTATCGTGCTTTCTCAAAGATCAGAATATGGGAGAGCATGCTTATGACCCGTGTTGCGGTAGTAACTGGCGGAACCCGCGGTATCGGCGCTGCGATATGCCGCATGCTCCATGCGCAGGGCCGCACCGTGGTGGCGAATTACGCTGGTAACGAGGAAAAGGCGCGCGCCTTTAGCGAAGACACCGGCATCGCCTGCTATCGCTGGGATGTGGGCGATTATGATGCCACGATTGAAAACTGCGCTCGGATTACCGAAGAAGTGGGGCCGATCGATATTGTTGTGAACAATGCCGGGATCACGCGCGACGGGGTGCTCCACCGCATGTCGTTCGACGATTGGAACGAGGTCATGCGCATCAATCTTGGTGGGTGCTTCAACATGGCCAAAGCAACTTTCCCCGGCATGCGCGAGCGGAACTGGGGCCGGATCGTCAACATCGGCTCGATCAATGGCCAGGCCGGCCAGTATGGCCAGGTCAATTATGCCGCCGCAAAATCAGGCATTCATGGCTTTACCAAGGCGCTCGCGCAGGAAGGCGCAAAGTTCGGCGTGACGGTCAACGCCATTGCGCCGGGCTACATCGATACCGACATGGTCGCGGCGGTGCCGCCCCCTGTGCTAGAAAAGATCGTCGCCAAGATCCCGGTCGGCCGACTGGGCCAGGCTGAGGAAATTGCGCGCGGCGTGGCCTTCCTCACCGCCGAAGATGGCGGGTTCGTCACTGGATCGACAATGTCGATCAACGGCGGGCAACATATGTATTGATGATCAGGATGTGATTAGGGTGACAGCGATGTCGTCCTATCATCCTCCAGTCAAACGTTCGGTCGAGATCGCCGGACACAAAACCTCAATCAGCCTTGAGCCGCTGTTCTGGGACCTGCTCTGCCGCGCGGCCGAGGCCGAGCAGGTGCCAATCAACGCGCTGGTCGCCCGCATCGATGTCGAACGGATCGCCAGCCCGACCCCGCCGGGGCTGGCGGGTGCCATCCGGTTGTGGCTTGCGGCGCGCGCTTTGGGGGAGCGATAGGCCGAGCGCAGCGGCGGTCAATCGTTCCCGACGCGCTCCACATCCGCGCCCAGCCGGGCGAACTTTTCTTCGAGCCGTTCGTAGCCGCGATCAAGGTGGTAGAGCCGGTGAACCTGCGTTTCACCCTCGGCAACGAGGCCGGCAATGACCAAGCTCATCGAAGCGCGCAAGTCTGTGGCCATGACTTCTGCGCCAGTCAGCCGCTCGACCCCGTGGACGATCGCAGTACGGCCTTTGGTCTCGATCCGCGCGCCCATCCGGTTGAGCTCGGGAACGTGCATATAGCGGTTCTCGAAAATCGTTTCGGTCAGCACGCTCGATCCTTTGGCCAAAGTCAGCATCGCCATAAGCTGCGCCTGCATATCGGTGGCAAGGCCGGGATAAGGCGCGGTGGTGAGCGTAACGGGACGCAGATCGCCATCGGAAGCAACGCGCAGCCCACCTTTTACCGCCTCCACGACAACGCCGGCATCGCGCAGCGCTTGCACCGTGGCTTCCATTTCCTCGATCCGCGCGCCTGTCAGCGTCACATCGCCGCCGGTGATCGCGGCGGCGCAGGCATAGCTGCCCGCTTCGATCCGGTCGGGCATCACCATGTAGGTCGCCCCGTGGAGGCGCTCGGCGCCGTGGATGGTGAGGTCGGACGTGCCGATTCCCTCGATCTGCGCGCCCATCGCCGCCAACATGTTGCACAGATCGACGATCTCGGGCTCGCGCGCCGCATTGTGCAGCACGCTGGTACCGCGCGCGAGCACCGCCGCCATCACGGCATTTTCGGTTGCGCCGACCGAGACCAGCGGAAAGCTGTATGTGCCACCCGGAAGCCCGCCATCGGGCGCAATCGCGCGAACATAGCCAGCGGCCAGTTCGATCCGCGCACCCATTGCCTCAAGCGCTTTGAGATGCAGGTCGATCGGGCGGTTGCCGATCGCACAGCCACCGGGAAGCGAGACCGTCGCCTCGCCCGCGCGGGCGAGAAGCGGCCCCAGCACCAGGATCGAGGCGCGCATCTTGCGGACCAGATCATACGGCGCGACGGTCGAAGTGAGGCGGGTCGCCTGCAGGGTCATCACCCTGCCGAAATCTTCCGGCCGCGCGCCCGCGATCGAAGTCGAGATGCCAAACTGGTTGAGCAAATGCTGAAACCCGTCAATATCGGCAAGGCGCGGGAGATTGCGCAATGTGACCGGCTCGTCCGTGAGCAATGCGCAAGGCAGCAGGGTCAATGCCGCATTCTTTGCGCCAGAAACCGGAACGGTTCCAGATAGGCGTTGTCCGCCGCGTATAATGATCTTATCCATTGCAGCGGTTTAGCCAGTTTGCAGGCGGGCGCAACGGGGGCAAAGCTTTCGCATTACGTTTATATGTCGCTATGCCAGCATTCTTTAACATTACAGTGAGATAGGCCACCTTATGAACCAGACCAGTGCCCGCAAGCCGATCCGCAAGGCCGTTTTCCCTGTTGCCGGCATGGGCACGCGCTTCCTGCCCGCAACCAAGGCCGTCCCCAAGGAGATGCTGCCGATCATCGACCGGCCGCTGATCCAATATGCTGTCGATGAAGCGCGTGAGGCGGGAATCGAGCAGCTCATTTTCGTAACCGGACGCGGTAAAACCTCGATTGTCGAGCATTTCGACACGGCGTTCGAGCTTGAGCGGACGATGAAGGATCGCGGCAAGAGCCTCGACATTCTGGAGCCGACCCGCATTCTCCCGGGCAACCTTGTCACGGTGCGCCAGCAGGTGCCGATGGGGCTGGGCCATGCGATCTGGTGTGCGCGCGCGATTGTTGGGGATGAACCGTTCGCCATCTTCCTACCCGACGAACTGATGATCGGCACTCCGGGCTGCATGAAGGAAATGGTCGAGGCCTATCATCAGGTCGGCGGCAATCTGATCAGCGTGCTCGAAGTGCCCGAAAGCGAAGTGTCGAGCTACGGCGTGATCGCGCCGGGTGCCCGAGTATCGGACAAGCTGACCGAGGTGGTCGGCCTCGTTGAAAAGCCCAAGCGCGAGGATGCACCCTCCAATCTGATCATTTCCGGCCGCTACATTCTTCAGCCCGAGGTGATGCGCACGCTTGAAGGGCAGGAAGCGGGCGCGGGCGGCGAAATCCAGCTGACCGACGCCATGGCGCGGATGATCGGTGAACAGCCGTTCCACGCCGTAACCTTCGGCGGGCGGCGCTTCGATTGCGGCAGCAAGACCGGCTTTGTCGAGGCCACGCTCTCGCTCGCGCTCGAACGGCCCGATATGGCGGTCGAAGTGCGCGCGGTCATGAAGCGCTTGCTCGCGGGCGGATGAGCTTCCGTGCGCCGCGATAGTGCTGCGGTCAGGCCTGGTTTGCCATGCCTTCAGCAGCGCTCGCGGCGGCGCGGTATTCGTCGCGTAACAGCCGTTTGAACAGTTTGCCGGTGGGCTCGCGCGGCAATTCGGCGCGGAAATCGATCTGACGCGGCAGCTTGACCCGGGAAAGCTGGGGGCCGAGCCATGCGGCCAGTTCTTCCGCCAGCGCCGGGCCAGCTTCGGCCATGTCGGCAGGCTGGACCACCGCCACCACCCGCTCGCCCATGTCTGCGTCCGGCGCGCCGATCACTGCGACATCGGCCACTTTGGGATGGGTGACCAACAGGTTCTCGATCTCCTGCGGGTAGATATTCACGCCGCCCGAGATGATCATGAAGCTCTTGCGGTCGGTGAGGTAGAGATACCCGTCTTCATCGATCCGCCCGATGTCGCCAAGGCTTGTCCAGCCATGCTGGTTGGTGGCATCGCGGGTCTTGTCGGGGTCATTGTGATAGCGAAACTGCCCGCCGCCTTCGAAAAACACCTGGCCTTCGGTCCCTATGGGCACTTCGTTGCCGTGTTCGTCGCAAATGTGGATCGTGCCGATCAACGCGCGGCCGACCGAGCCGGGGCGTTCCAGCCATTCGTGGCTAGAGACGTAGGTAAAGCCATTGCCCTCGGTGCCCGCATAGTATTCGAGCAGGATCGGACCCCACCACTCGATCATCGCCTGTTTGACGGGCACGGGACAAGGCGCAGCGGCATGGACAGCGGCGCGCAAGCTTGAAACATCATAGCGGCGGCGCGTCTCGTCGGGCAATTTGAGCAGGCGCACGAAATGCGTCGGGACCCATTGGCTGGCGGTGATTCGGTAGCGCTCGATCGCTTCCAAGGCCTTTTCCGGATCGAACTTTTCCATGCAGATGACCGTGCCGCCGAGCCGCTGCACGCCCATCGACCAGCGCAGCGGCGCCGCATGATAAAGCGGCGCGGGCGAGAGATAGACGGTGTCCGACGAGAACCCGAACACCCCGATCGTCAGTTTGACGAGCGACGGCGAATCGCCGATGTCGAGGACTTCGGGCAATGGCATGCGGACGCCCTTGGGCTTGCCGGTGGTGCCGGAGGAGTAAAGCATATCGCACCCTGCGCGTTCGTCCGCGATCGGCGTGGCAGGCATGGCGGCCAGCGCGGCGGCCAGATCGTGATCGCCGTGCCCGCCAAGGCGCAGCTGCGGCACATTAGGGGCAAGCGCCGCGACCTGATCCAGCAAAGGCGCGAGCATACCGGAGCCGACCAGCAGCCCGGCACCGCTATCTTGCGCGATATAGGCCACCTCAGGCGGGGCGAGCCTATTGGATATCGCGACATAGACGAGGCCAGCGCGCTGCGCGCCCCAGCACAGCGCAAAAAACATCGGATGGTTTTCAAAGCACAGCGCGACAGTGTCACCGATCTGGAGCCCCCGTGCGCGCAGCAATTGCGCGAAGCGATTGCTCGTCTCGTCAAGCTCGCGGTAGGTCATCATGGCACCGCTGCCGGTCATGATCACCGCTGGCCGCTCGGGCCAGGTCTGCGCATGGAAGCTGGGATGATACTGCATGGGCGGCCTCTCTCGCTCACGGATCACCGTCCGCTCTGGATCAGAGTTTAACCGATCGATTAAGGCGCGCAACAGGAATCGGCTGGAATTGCCGCGCGGCTGCGGATTTCAGTCAAGAAAAAAGCGGCGTTTCCGCCGCCTTTTTCCCATCCTCTCCAAGATTTCGCTGACCGTTCGGAAGGGGGGCCAAGGCGACCCGCCTGCTTTTTCGCAATCGGGTTACTTGCTGGCAAACTGAGCGGCAGGAGCCACTTTCTGCATGTAAGGAATGGGATTTACCGCTTCGCCAGCGATGCGCACTTCATAATGCAGGTGCGAGCCTGTCGAGCGCCCGGTGGAGCCAACATAGCCAATCACATCGCCTTTGCTCACAGTCTGCCCTTCAGCGACTGCGATGCGCGACATATGGCCATAGCGCGTTTCCATATTGGCCCCGTGCTCAAGCTGGACGCACAGGCCATAGCCGCCAAACCAATCCGCCTTGCCGACAACTCCATCGGCGGTCGCATGGATCGGAGTTCCGGTCGAAGCGGGCAGATCAATGCCCTTGTGCATGCGCATGCGGCCCAAGACCGGGTGCACCCGCAGGCCAAAGCTGCTGCTCATGGCGCGGCTGGTGGTGATGGGAACGAGCGAGGGAATGGACACCCGGTTGCTACGCGCAGAAGCCAGAGCGGCGGGGCCAGCCTCCAATGCCTTCCAGCTTGCGAACAACTGCTGAAATTCCTCGTCTGCTCCGTCGGAATTGCCGGTGTCGCCATTACGGGCGGCTTCTGCTGCGCGAAGCGGCGCGGCGATATCGGCGGAGGAAGCGTTGTTGGCCAAGACGGGCGCGGATGTGAAACAGATAACAGTTGCGATGGAGCCGAGCAAAATTCGCAGGTTTCTAAAATTCAGCATTATGACCCGACCAACCCGTGATGCGCAGGCAGTGCTGGCGCTTATTGCGCGCCTTGCAAGACCAGGCTCGTTTTTAGTCAAGGAACCACGCGATCAATTGCAGCGACCCTGCAACCAACCCATGACAACCTTGCGAAAATGGTTGGAAGACCCCCCACCCAATCCTTGGAACAGGGCCTAAGGTCACGCGTTACCCTGACGCAACCCCCGTCATCATTTTGTACGATAAACCGGCTGATCGCCGCGCTGAGTCGTTGAACGGAGGTTTCAGCGCGCCGCGAAAATGGCGCTCGATCAGGCTCTTCCAGAGATCGACCGGCGATTCCGCGCGCTCATGACACACCAGCGTAAAATGGCTTGCGCCGAAACCGACATGGCGGATTTCATCGTCAAGGATTCGTTGCAGGATGCGCGCAGTGCGCTCGTCGCCCACACCGGCGAAGCGTTCGATCATCATCGGCGTTACATCGAGCGCGCGCGCTTCAAGCACCATGGGCACAATGGCGAGACGCGCGGCGATATCGTGCGCGGTCTCGCGCGCCGCATCCCACAGGCCATCATGCGCCGGGAGCGCGCCATAGAAGCTGCCCATTGTCTTGAGACGGCGGGCAAGCAGCGAGTAATGCATCGCCTCATCGGCGGCGACGGACAGCCAATCACTGACGAAATCCGCGCCGCGTTCGCCGCCAAACCGGCCTGCGGCATCGAGCGCCAGATCGATCGCCACAAATTCAATGTGCGCGAGGGCATGGATCAAGGCAATGCGGCTTCGCTCCGAACCGGCGCGGCCGCGCTTGCGCATTGCGGTCGGGGCTTGCAGCACAGGCACGGCGGGCCGCGCCGGGGTATCCGGCATGCCCACATCGAAAACGAAGGCGAGCTTCCCTGCCGACCAATCGCGGACCAGCTTGCGCGTCGCCTTCACTTTGGCGGCGGGGTCTGCGGTCAGCATCGCGCCGCGGATTTCGGCCGCTATGCTGCCGTGATCAGACATCGGTCAGAGCGCGCTGGCCGCGGCAAGCACCTCGGCAGCGTGGCCTTTGACCTTCACTTTGTTCCAGATGCGCACGATCTTGCCATCGGCGCCAATCAGATACGTTGTCCGCTCCATGCCCATGTAAGAGCGCCCGTACATCGACTTTTCACACCATACGCCGAGCGCGTCGGACAGGCCGTTCTCCTCCGCATCACTGGCGAGCGGGGCGACCAGCGCGTGCTTCTCGATGAACTTGGCATGCTTCTTCGGCGGATCCTTGCTGACCCCCAGAAGCGCGGTGTTGGCGGCGGCAAACTGCGCAGCGAGCGCGGAAAAATCGATGTTTTCGGTGGTGCAACCTGGCGTGTCATCCTTGGGATAGAAGAACAGCACCAGCTTCTGCCCGGCAAAATCAGATGGCTTGATTGCGGCGCCATCGGGGGTGGTCATCGCGATGTCAGGCAGCGCGCTGCCGACGCCTATGGTCTCGCTCATTCGATTACCTCCAGTACTTCTTCAAAAACGATTGCCCAGTTTGCGGCAATGGCGCGCCGGGTTTCGTAAATCGCGATCAGCAAGGCGTCCCAACTGGGCAGCCCGCACAAATCCGCAACGATGCCACGGCTGGCGACGGGCGGGAAGAGGCTATCAGGGGCAACCAGCCGCACGGCGACGAGCAACCGTGCCAGCAGATCATGCGCATCACGCATATCAGGCGTCAGCAGTCCGGTTGCAACGAGCGCCGCTATGGCGCGGCCTAGATCCGGATCGAAGGCGCTGCGCGTGCGCAGTTGCAAGGTGTGCACCATGAATTCCAGATCGACCAGCCCGCCGCGCGCCAGCTTGACATCGAGCGGCCCCTTGGCGGGTTTGTGTTGCGCCATTTCCGCGCGCATCGCCAGCGCATCGCCGCTCAGCTTTGCCGGATCGCGCGGGGTTCGCAGCACGCTGGCGATGATCGCGGCCAGCGCAGCGCGATCAGGTTCGCTGCCAAACAGCGGGCGCGCCCGGCACAGCGTCATGTGCTCCCAGGTCCACGCATCCTCGCGCTGGTAGCGCGCAAAGCTATCGAGGCTGACCGCAATCGGCCCTTGCGCGCCTGATGGGCGCAGCCGGACATCAACCTCGAACAGGGCGCCTGCCGCCGTCGGCACAGACAGCGCGGCGATCACCCGCTGCGCCAGCCGGTTAAAGTACATTGTGCCGCCAAGCGGCCGCGGGCCATCGGATTCAAGCGCATGATCGCCGCTGAACAGGAATATCAGATCAAGATCAGAGGCATGGGTCAGTGCCGAACCGCCGAGTCGGCCAAGGCCGAGAATGATCAGGTGGCTGCCCGGCACTTGCCCGTGCACGCGCTCGAATTCGGCGATCGTGGCATCGGCGAGCACCTCGATGGCCGCTTCGGCAACGCGCGACAAGGCTGCCGCGACATCGAGCGGATCGTGCTGGCCTTCGATCAGCTGGACCCCCAGCGCAAAGCGCAGTTCGCCGACCTTGCGGCGCACGGCATCGAGCATGCACTGGTAATCGTCGCCTGGTTCGCACCGGCCCAGACTGGCGGCGATTTCATTCACCGTGCCGGGCAGATCGAACGCCGATCGATCGATCAGGATATCCATGAGATCGCTGCGCCGGGCGAGCTCATCGGCCAGCGCAGGCGCATGCGCCAGCACCCGCATGACCAGCGCGAGCAAGCCCGGCCGGGCTTCGAGCAAACGAAACACATTGATCGCCGAAGGCAGGCCGGCGAGCAGCTGCTCCCAGCGCAGGAGGGCACGCTCAGGATTCGGGGCGCGGGCCAAGGCGGCGAGCAACTGCCCCCGCATGCGGGCGAACGCCGCGCGCGCCTCGGCGCTGCGAAGCGCGCGCAGCTGGCCGTTCTCCCAGCTTTCGATCCGCAGCGCGAGCGCGGCATGATCGGCAAAGCCCAGCGCGGCCAGCTCGCCCGCCAGCGGCTTGGCCTCCACGGCAACCGCGCCGGTTGGGGCATAGGCTTCGATCAGCGCATCGAAGCGGCGGCCGACCGTTTCGGAAATCTGGGCCAGCTCGCCCACAAGCGCGCCGCCACCGGACAACCCATCGAGCCGCGCGACTGCATCGAGCGCCCGGGCGTCGCCGGGCAGGCGGTGGGTCTGCTGGTCGGCCACCATCTGCAGCCGGTGCTCAATGGTGCGCAACCGGTCATAGCTTTCGCCCAATATCACCGCGTCTGCCGCGTTGATGATCCCGGCGCCAGCCAGCGCATCCAGCGCCGCGCGGGTGCCGCGCAGCCGCAAGGCCGGATTGCGGCCACCGTGGATAAGCTGATGCGTCTGCGCAAAGAATTCGATCTCGCGAATGCCGCCGCGTCCGCGTTTCAGGTCATAGCCCGGGCCGACGATCTGGCCGCCGTGGTAATGCTCGCGGATGCGGGTGGTCAGCCGGCCGATTTCGGCAATCGCCCCGAAATCGAGGCTGCGGCGCCATACGAACGGACGGATTGCGCTCAGAAACCGGCGGCCAGCGGCCTGATCTCCGGCAACCGCGCGCGCGCGGATAAAGGCGGCGCGCTCCCAGGCAAGCGCGCTCGATTCGTAGTGCGAGATCGCCGCATCGAAGCTGATCGCCAACGGGGTGATTTCGCTGGCAGGGCGCAGCCGCAGATCGACCCGGAAGACATAGCCCTCCTCGGTCACTGCGCCGAGCAGCTCGACCACGCCGCGCGCGATGCGCTGCGCCGCTTCGCCGGGATCATCGCGCGGGCGGCGGGCCAGCGTTTCCGGATCGTACAGCAGGATGGGATCGATGTCGGAGGAGTAATTGAGCTCGCCCGCGCCATGCTTGCCCAGCGCGATCCCGGAAAAGCCAGTGGGCTCGGCCCCGGGCTCGAAACTGGGCACGCGGCGCCGGATCGCGGCAGTAATCGCGCGGTGCAGCGCATCGTCGGCGAAGGATGAGAGCTCGCTCATGACCCGCGCTAGCGGCAGTGCGCCCGCAAGATCGCCGATGGCCAGCGCCAGTGCCAGCGCCAGTCGTTCGCGGCGCAGCGCGGTGCCTTCGTCCGCCGCGCCGATGCCCGCGCGCTTGGCGGCGGCCAGCGCCTGCTCGATCTCGCCAGCCGCCAGCATCGCCGCCAGCGCCGGCTGGCGTTCAAGCGCGCGCGCCAGAAACGGCGCATGCGCCTGCGCCCGCGCGATCGCTGCGCTCCAGTCAGCCATGGTTGTTCATCCGCCAGCGATGCCCGTTTGCGGCACTGGCGGCAAGGGCGCTGCGCTGCACCTTGCGCCGCTGCCGGGGCTCTGCCAAGAAATCGGCCTTGCCCATCAACAAGCGGGCTGCGCCCCATTTTGCCAGAGGCTCTCCATGAAAGATTGTGAATTGGGCGGCTTTGCTGCCCGCTTGTCAGCGCGAGCAAAGTCATGAGCAAGGCTCAGGTACTGGAACCGGCCATGAGAATGCCTCCCGAATGGCACCGGCAGGAATGGCTGTGGATCGGCTTTCCCCATATCGCCGAAGAATGGGGCGGGGTGATCGATCGCGCTCAGGAGCAGATCGCCGCTTTTGGCAGCGCGGTGGCGGACAGCGGGCAGGAGGTGCGCCTGATCGTGCGCGACGCGGCCAATGAAATGCGCGCACGGTCGCTCGTTTCTGGCGCGGTCGTGCTCGAGCGGCGGGTTTACGGCGATATCTGGCTGCGCGATACCGGGCCGCTGGTGGTGCGCGGTGATGCGGGGGAGCGGCAGGCAAGGTTGTTCGGCTTCAATGGCTGGGGCGGCAAATATCTGATGCCCGGCGATGAGGCGATCGGGGCCGACCTAGCCCACAGCGCCGGGCTGGCAGCGCAGCGCTGCGATTGGGTGCTCGAAGGCGGCGCGCTTGACGGCGACGGCACCGGGCTGGTCGCGACGACCGAGCAATGCCTGCTAAATCCCAATCGCAATCCCGCGCTGTCGCGCGCCGATCTGGAATCGCGGCTGCAGCACGATCTGGGTTACACCCGCGTACTGTGGCTGGGCGAGGGACTGATCAACGATCATACCGATGGGCATGTCGATAATCTGGCGCGGTTTGTCGGGCCAAACCGGATCGCGGTGCCGCGCGCCACCGGGCCCGATGATCCCAATGCCGCCATCTATGCCAATGCTACGGCGCGCGCGCGCGACTTTGGGGTCGAGGTTGCCGAGGTTCCTTCGCCTGGGCGGATCGAGGAAGGCGGGGTCTTGCAACCTGCCAGCTACATGAACTTTGTCATCGCCAACGATGTGGTGATCGTGCCGGTGTTCGGTTCGGTGCACGATACCGATGGCGTGGCGGCAATTGCCGAATTGTTTCCGGGCCGCGCCACCATCGGGCTGATGGCCGATGCGGTGCTGGCGGGCGGCGGCGGCTTTCATTGCTCCAGCCAGCAGATGCCGGC
>NZ_CAMBTS010000038.1 GCF_945870625.1 Novosphingobium sp. Chol11
GTGGCGTTGCTGACCGCGCTGACCGTCAATGTGAAGGCGCTGACATCGTTGCGGAGCAACTGGAAGGTCGCGTACGTCGCGATCTGGTCCTTGACCGCCGCAAGGCTGTCGTCGACGGCAACCGGCGCCGATCCGAAACTGGCACTGCCATAGATGACATAGGCTTCGCCGGCATTGTTGCCGCCATTATCGCCATAGCGCGCCCCGACGATCAGTTCGGCAAAGCCATCACCGTTGATGTCGCCCGCCGACGCAACGCTCCGGCCGGCAAAATCATACGCGACATCCCCCTGGATGATGAAGCCGTCGCTTCCCGTAAGGCTGGTGAGATCGATGTTGGCGCGCGTGGCCCCAGCCTTGCCGAAGATCACATAGGCCTCGCCGGCATTGGCGCCGCCATTGTCGCGATAAGGCGCACTGACGATCAGATCTGCAAAGCCATCGCCGTTGATATCGCCCGCCGACGAAACGCTTTGGCCTGCCACATCATATGCCGCATCGCCCTGGATGATGAAGCCGTCGTTCGCCGCAAGCGAGGTGAGGTCGATGTTGGCGCGAGTGGCCCCGGCCTTGCCGAAAATGACATAGGCCTCGCCGGCACTATAGCCACCATTGTCGCCACCGGGCGCACCGACGACCAGGTCGGCAAAACCGTCGCCGTTGATGTCGCCCGCCGAAGAGACGCTCGCACCTGCACGATCATAATCGACATCGCCCTGGATGATGAAGCCGTCGCTCGCTGCGAGGGACGTAAGGTCGATGTTGGTGCGGGTGGCCCCGGCCTTGCCGAAAATAACATAGGCCTCGCCGGCATTATAGCCGCCATTATCGCCATTGGCCGCACCGACAATCAGGTCGGCAAAGCCGTCGCCGTTGATGTCGCCCGCCGAAGAGACGCTCGCGCCTGTATAATCACGCGTGACATCGCCCTGGATGATGAAGCCGTCGCTCGCCGCAAGGGTGGTGAGATCGATATTGGCGCGGGTGGCCCCGGCCTTGGCGAAGATGACATAGGCCTCGCCGGCGTCGGTGTCGCCATTGTCGCCATAGGGCGCACTGACGATCAGTTCGGCAAAGCCATCGCCGTTGATGTCACCCGCCGACGAGACGCTGCGACCTGCCAGATCACCTGCGTCATCGCCCTGGATGATGAAGCCATCGCTCGCGGCAAGCGAAGTGAGATCGATGTTGGCGCGGGTGGCCCCGGCCTTGCCGAAGATGACATAGGCCTCGCCGGCACTGTTGCCGCCATCGTCGCCGCGGGCCGCACCGACAATCAGGTCGGCAAAGCCGTCGTCATTGATATCGCCCGCCGACGAAACGCTGAAGCCTGCCGCATCAAATGCGACATCGCCCTGGATAATGAAGCCGTCGCTCGCTGCAAGGGACGTAAAGTCGATGTTGGTGCGGGTGGCCCCGGCCTTGCCAAAAATGACATAGGCCTCGCCGGCATTGGTGCCGCCATTATCGCCACCAGACGCCCCAACAATCAGGTCGGCAAAGCCGTCGCCATTGATGTCGCCCGCCGATGAGACGCTGTAGCTTGCCTGATCACCCGCGACATCGCCCTCGATGATGAACCCTTGTTTCGCCGTCAGCCCGGTGAGGTCGATAACATTTGACGGCATCGCTCACGCCTTCTTCCCAAAATTGTTAAAAAAAGTTATCTTTTGACGCTCCAAAATTGTCAAACAGTTTGTTTTTTGACTTTCGCCGGGGTGCTTGTTTATGGCACATCGCGCAATAAATGACTTTAAAGTGTCAAAAATGGATCACGCGATGACAAACAAAGACGATGCCCTCGCCAGTCCATCCGAAGAAGCATTTGCACTTACCACATCGCGCCATTTTCCCGAATGGCTGGCTTCGGTGCAGCATAGTCTGGCCTTCACCACGTACCGTGCTGGCAAGGCGTTTTTCATCGGCGTGAAGCCGGATGGCAAACTCTCGGTATTCGAACGCAGCTTTTCGCGCTGCATGGGCATGGGGGTGAGCGACGACATCCGCTCCATGCTGATCTCTTCCGAATATCAAGTCCACCGCCTCGACAATATTCTTCCCGAAGGCGCGCGCAGCGCCGATGGCATGGACGCGACATTCGCGCCGCATCAAAGCTGGGTGACAGGCGATCTGGACATCCACGACATCGGATTTGGCCGCGATGGCAAGCCGGTGTTCGTCAACACACTGTTCAATTGCATCGCGACTGTGAGTGACGGCTACAGCTTCAAGCCGCTGTGGAAACCGCCGTTCATTTCCCGCTACGCCGCAGAAGACCGCTGCCATTTAAATGGCATGGCGCTGGAGGCGGGTGAGCCGCGCTATGTCACGGCGGTTTCCCGTTCCGACACTGCAGACGGCTGGCGCGATCGCCGGGCGGATGGCGGCGTAGTGCTCGATGTCACCAGCGGCGAGGTTATCGTGGGCGGGCTGTCGATGCCGCATTCGCCGCGGCTCCACGCCGGCAAGCTCTGGCTGCTCAATTCGGGCACCGGCGAGTTCGGCTTTGTCGACCGGGACGCCGGCGCATTCATCCCGGTCGCCTTCGTGCCGGGGTTTGCGCGCGGCCTGGCCTTCGTCGCCGGCCATGCCGTCATCGGCCTGTCGCTGCCGCGCGAGAACCGCACTTTTTCCGGTCTCGCTCTCGATGCAGAGCTGCGCAAACGCGATACCGAGCCGCGCTGCGGGCTCGCCGTGATCAACCTTGCGACGGGCGACATGACCGGCTGGGTGCGTGTGGAAGGCGTGGTGCGCGAACTCTATGACGTTGCCGCGCTACCGGGATTGCAATGCCCCTCGGCGATCGGTTTCAGGACGAACGAGGTGAAGCACGTCCTGTCGATCGATTATTGAGGTCCGCCAACAACTCCCAAGACCACCACCGGTATCCGCCGCGCCGACAAAACAACTTTCCTACACACCGCTATTTCGGCATGGCGCGCATCGCTCATTGAAACGTGGAACCCCATGCCGCGCCCGTCATTCGGTCCCCCGCCCGCAAGGTTGCATCGCCTGCCGGCTGGGGAGCAGCAGTACTGCGCCAGCAGGTCCGTCTCCAACACGCCGTATCTTTTGGGTGTCGGGCCGGGGATTGGCGGGTCTGTGAGCTGCGGAAAAAATATCTTTGATTTCAGAGTGATGCACAGGCCGCCTGCCCCCCTGAGTTTTCTCTCAGGACTGTGTCAACTATGTCAACTTGGGGGGAAATTGCAGGCGCTTCACCGCGCCTTCAGCACGTCCTCCACCGCCGCCACGATCTGCGCGACGCTGAAAGGTTTGGCGAGGAAGTGCATGTTCGGCACGTCGATGTCGCGGCGCAATTGCTCCTCGGCATAGCCCGACATGAACAGGATGGGCAGCGTGGGCAGCTCTTTGCGGATTTCGCGGGCCATCGCGGGGCCGTCCATGCCCGGCATCACCACGTCGCTGACCACGATGTCGAATGCGTGGCCTGCCGCAGTCTCGCGGGCAAGCGCTTCGAGGCCCTCCTCGCCGTCTGATGCGGTGACGACCTCGAACCCCTGGCGCACCAGCGCGCGGGTGGCGACTGCGCGGACGGTGTCTTCATCCTCGACCAGCAGCACACGGCCGCCGCCGGACCATTGCTGGCGCTTGGTCGGCCGCGCGGCGATGGCGGCCTGCGCGCTCGCTTCAGCCAGTTCGGCGGCATCGCGCACATGGACCGGCAGATAGATGAGGAAGCGCGTGCCCTTGCCCACTTCGCTTTCGGCAAAGACGAAGCCGCCCGATTGCTTGACGATGCCATAGACGGTGGAGAGGCCGAGACCGGTGCCCTTGCCCCGGTCCTTGGTGGTGAAAAATGGCTCGAAGATCTTGCCCAGCACCGCTGGCGGGATGCCGTGGCCGGTATCCTCGACGATCAGCGCGGTGTAATCGGCAATCGGCAGGATCTCGCTCTTCATCGCGCGCACATCGGCGCTGGTGACGCGCTTGGTCTTGATGCGCAGCACGCCGCCGGACTTGATGACGGACTTGCCGTCCCCGGCCATCGCATCACGCGCATTGACCGCGAGATTGAGCAGCACCTGCTCCAATTGCACCGGATCGGCGCGGACGAGGCCGAGATCGCGGTCGTGCGTCACTTCAAGCTGGATCTTCTCGCCCAGCAGCCGCTTGAGCAGGGTAGAAACCTCGGCCACAACATCGGGCAATTGGAGTATTTCGGGGCGCAAAGTCTGCTGGCGGGAGAACGCAAGGAGCTGGCGGGTGAGGCTGGCGGCGCGGTTCGAATTGGCCTTGATCTGCTGGATATCGTCGTAATCGCTGTCGCCGGGGGTGTGGCGCATCAGCATGAGATCGCAGTAGCCGATGATCGCGGTGAGCACATTGTTGAAATCGTGCGCCACGCCGCCAGCCAATTGCCCCACCGCCTGCATCTTGGTGGCCTGCGCGATCTCGCGCTTGAGGCGGGTTTCCTCGCTGGAATCCTTGAGGCTGAGCAGCACGGTGCCCTCGCCCAGCCCGCGCACCCCGGCTAGGCTCAGCGAGACCGGGTCTTCGGGCGAGGCGCGCAGCCGCACCGCGACATCGCCCGCACTGGCCGAGCCGCCGGCATAGCGGCGCACCGCATCGGCCAGCGCGCCCTTGTCCTCGCGGATGACGAGATCGGACGGATAGGGCGGCGGCCCTCCCCCGTACTGGGCACCGTTCTGGCCCTCGTCGTACCCGGCAGCGCGCAGGAACGCGCGGTTGGCAAACAGGAACCGGCCATCGCGGTCGCACATCGCCAGCCCCAGCGGCAGGCGCGATAGCAACGCCTCGATCTGCGGCAAGCCGGTGCGCGACTCGCCCACGCCGCCCTCGTTTTCGATCAACAGGAACAGCGATGGGGTTTGCGCCGGATCGTGCGGGGTCCCGCTGTCGGGATCGGCGACAGGTAAATGAATGAAGCGCACCGGCACACCGCCCGTGCCCTCGCGCGCATAAAAAATGCGCTCGTGATCATCCGAGCGGAAATAGCCGACGAAATCCTTGCCGATCACCGCATCCGGCGACTCGCCCGCAGCGCACGCGATGAAGGCGGGGTTGGCGGCGGCGATCTGCCCGTCTGGCGTGACCAGCGCGGCCTGCAGGCCTTCCTGCGCCAGAACGCGGCCAAGCTTGCCGCTGATATGGCCGGTCAGTTCGGCCAGCAGATCGCGGCTCATCTCGGGAATGAAGCGCCACACGAGATAGTCTTCGCCCCGCCCGGCGCGGCTGATCGAGAGGCGGCACGGCCCGGTGGGCAACTCCATCGCGGCGAGTTCGGACGTGCCGTCGCGCCAGGCGGCGCGGGCGGCGGCTTCCAGCGCGGCGCGCTGCGGCGGATCGAGCGGCAGGCGCGGCGGCGCGGCGCCGATCCCGAACCATGCGACAAAGCGCGCGTTGGCGCAGGCCAGCCGCCCGGCCCGATCGATGATCGCGGTGGCGGCGTCCTCGTGATTGATCGCGGCCTGCGTGACCGACCAATCCGGCTCGGCAAATTCGGCCGGTCGCTCGGCCGGGCGTTGCCGCAGCGCCAGATAGAGCGCGCCGGCCAGCAGCACGAAACCGCCGACAAATGCCAGAGCAAGCACCGGTTCGCCCGAAACGAGCCACAACAGCAATGCGCTGGCGATGGCCCCGCCCGCAATCGCCAGCATCGCGCGCCACGGCAGGGGTGCGGCCGGAGAAACGGCAGTATCGGCGATCACTCGCTCGCGCTTTGGCTGGTTGCTTCCAAGCCAGCGGCAGCCTGGCGGGCGGCGAATTGGGCGATCCTGCTGCGGCGCTTGGCAGCGGTCAAAATGCGCCAGCCGATGACCGCCGCGATGTATCCGATCACCGCCAAGACCGCCGCAATCACGAACAGGCCGAAGATCAACGAAGGCGCTGCATCAGAGACCAGCCAGCCGGCCCATTCCCCCAGACTTGCGCCATTGGCCACGAGCGCCTGAAACGTGGCGATATCAGAATGAAAGCCGAAGCTGCTGCCGATCCACAAGGCGGCGGCGACGATTAGCGGTGTCGTCAGCGGGTTTGAAAGGAACGTCATTGCCGCGGCAATCGGAATGTTGCCGCGAACGGGGACGCACAGCAGCGCCGCGCCGACGATCTGCAGCCCCGGCACCAATAGCAAAAAGCCAATGAACAACCCGATTGCCACGCCGCGCGGCACCGAGCGGCGGCTGAGCAGCCACAATTCTGGGCGCATCGCAAAGGGGCGGATAAAGCGATTGCGCTCCATGACTTCGCGCTTCGGGATCGCCGCATGCGCCCAAGAAACCATCCTGTTTTTCATCACTTCCGGTCTAATCATTTCCTGCGCTACCCGCCAGCCGGGCAAGGCTGTAATCCTGTGGCAAAACGCCTTTCCACAGCCTGAATCCGAACCGTTAAACTAGCCGTTTTCGCGCATGATCCGCGCCTTGTCGCGCTGCCAGTCGCGGTCCTTGGTGGTGGCGCGCTTGTCAGCGTTGTTCTTGCCCTTGGCCAGCGCGAGTTCGACCTTGGCGCGCCCACGCCCGTTGAAATAGACCGACAGCGGCACCAGCGTCATGCCCTTGCGCTCTACCGCGCCATGAAACTTGGCGATCTCGCGCTCTTTGAGCAACAGCTTGCGCGGACGTTTGGGTTCATGGTTGAAGCGGTTGCCGTGGCTGAATTCGGGCACGTTGGAATTGACCAGCCAGACCTCGCCGTTTTTCACTTCGGCATAGCTCTCGGCAATCGAACCATCGCCAAAGCGCAGCGATTTCACTTCGGTGCCCGTCAGCACGATGCCTGCCTCGAACACGTCGTCGATAAAGTAATCGAACCGCGCGCGCCGGTTCTGGGCGACGATCTTGACTTTGTCGAATGCGGCGGGGGTTGGGCGGGCCATAGCAGATCAGCATGTAGGCGCAGGTGTCGCGAATGAAAAGGGAGCGGATCATGCGCGGCCATGCCAAGTTCTGGTTGCAGCGCACAATACGAGATGTGCTATGCATGGCGTGAACCCAAGAGGATGTGACAGCAATGGCCGCCCAAGCGCAAGTTCCAACGCTTCGTCCAAGGTCTGAAGCTTGCGTGCTGATCCTGCAAGGCGGCGGCGCGCTGGGCGCATATCAGGGCGGGGTCTATCAGGCGATGGCCGCTGGCGGGTTTGAGCCCGAATGGGTGGCCGGCATTTCGATCGGCGCGATCAACGCCGCAATCATCGCAGGCAATCCGCCCGAGCGCCGGACCGAGCGACTGCGCGCGTTCTGGGACCTGGCCTCCTCGCGCATCCCCTTCCCCGCCCCTTTTCAGAACGGCTGGGGCCGCCGCCTGTTTAACGAAGCCGCCGCCGGGCTGGTCGCGCTGACCGGCATTCCGGGCTTTTTCACCCCGCGCACAACTTTGCCCGGCCTCGCGCTGCCCGGTTCCGCCGAAGCGATCAGCATGTATGACACTTCGCCCTTGCGCAAAACGTTGCTCGATCTCGTTGATTTCGATCTGCTCAACGAGGGGCCGGTCCGCTTCAGCGTTGGCGCAGTCAATATCCTGACCGGCAACTTCACCTATTTCGACAACCGCGAGCGGCTGATCGAACCCGAACACATTATGGCGAGCGGCGCTTTGCCGCCCGGTTTTCCCCCCGTTATGATCGATGGCGAACCTTATTGGGATGGCGGCATCGTTTCCAATACCCCGCTGCAATATGTGATCGACGGCGCGGGCGGCACGACCCCGCTTTTGGTGTTTCAGGTCGATCTGTTCAGCGCGCGGGGCATGATGCCGCGCAGCCTGGCCGAAGCCGCACAGCGCGAGAAGGATATCCGCTTTTCAAGCCGCACGCGGATGAACACTGATGTGCAAAAACGGATCGAGGAATTGCAGGCCGCCGCAACCCGTCTGGCGGCCAAATTGCCCCCGGAATTCGCCGCCGATCCGGATGTGCAGGCTTTGACCCGCAAGGCCTGCGCGCATCCAGTCATGATCCTGCAACTGATCAACCGGAGCGAGAGTTACGAAAGCCAGGGCAAGGATTACGAATTCTCGCGCGCGACCGTGAACGATCATTGGCAATCGGGCATGCGCGATGTGGCGCGCAGCTTTGCCAGCCCGCGCTGGAAACAGCGCCAATGGCAGGATGGGGGGATCGTCTCGCTCGATCTTGCCTGAACTCGATTTTGCCCGAAGCGGATTTACCGAAACCTTCTTGAAGGATACCAAAGCCATGAACCTCAATGACAAAGTCTCGATCGTGACGGGTGCCGCCAGCGGCATCGGCCTTGCTATCGCCAAGCGCTATGCCGCCGCCGGCAGCAAAGTCGCCATCGCCGATCTCAAGATTGAGGCGGCGCAGGCCGCTGCGGATGGGATCAATGCCGATCATTCCGGCATGGCCATGGCGGTGGCCATGGACGTCACCAGCGAGGAGCAGGTCAATGCCGGCGTCGCGGCAGTGGTCGCGGCATGGGGCACGGTCGACGTGCTGGTGTCCAACGCGGGCATCCAGATCGTTAGCCCCATTCAGGACTATGCCTTTGCGGACTGGAAGAAGATGCTGGCGATCCACCTCGATGGCGCGTTTCTGACCAGCAAGGCGGTGATCCCGCATATGTATGCCCAAGGTTCCGGCGCGATCCTGTTCATGGGCTCGGTGCATTCGAAGGAAGCGAGCCTGCTTAAAAGCGCCTATGTTACCGCCAAGCACGGCCTCCTCGGCCTGTGCCGCACCATCGCCAAGGAAGGCGGCCCCAAGGGTGTGCGCACCAACGTGGTCTGCCCCGGCTTTGTCCGCACGCCGCTGGTCGACAAGCAGATTCCCGAGCAGGCCAAGGAACTGGGGATTTCAGAAGAAGAGGTCGTCAAGAAGGTGATGCTCGGCCAGACGGTCGATGGCGAGTTCACCACCGTGGACGACATCGCCGAACTGGCGCTGTTTTTCGCCGCGTTTCCCAGCAATGCGCTGACCGGTCAATCGCTGGTGGCGAGCCATGGCTGGTCGATGGGGTGAACCTTGCGAAACGGGGCGGCTTTCGCCCCACGGTCCGGCGCATCCGCGTCTGGCCAAGCGGTGTAAGAAGCGCCGCTTTGAGAGTGTCATGAACCGATTGAACGGCAAGATCTGCATCATCACCGGCGCTGCGCAAGGGATCGGACGCGCGATTGCTCAACGCTTTCACGAAGAAGGGGCGGTCGTCGTGATCACTGATCTCGACGAGAAGGCTGGCGCGGCGGCGGCCGCCGAAATCGGTTGCCGGTTCGAACGGCTTGATGTGCGTGAAGAAGCGGACTGGGCCCATCTCGCCAGTGTGTTTCCAGTGGCCGATGTGGTCGTCAACAATGCCGGCATCACCGGCCTTGAGCACAATGGCGAGGCGCACGATCCCGAGCATGCCAGCCTCGCAAACTGGCGCGAGGTGCACCGGGTCAATGTCGATGGCACGTTTCTGGGCTGCCGCTATGCGATTGGCGCGATGAAGCAAAAGGGCACCGGCTCGATCATCAACATGTCGTCAAGGTCGGGTCTTGTGGGGGTTCCGCTGGCCTGCGCCTATGCCTCGTCCAAGGCGGCGATCCGCAATCATAGCAAGTCCGTCGCGCTCTATTGCGCATCGCAAGGCTGGAAAATCCGCTGCAACTCGATCCACCCAGCCGCTATCCTTACTCCCATCTGGGAAACCATGCTCGGCAGTGGTGCGAATCGGGAAGCCCGCATGCAGTCGCTGGTGGCGGACGCGCCGCTCAAGCGATTCGGTACGCCTGACGAAGTCGCCGCCATCGCCGTCCTGCTGGCGTCGGATGAGGCCACTTATATGACCGGCAGCGAAGTGGATATCGATGGGGGCTTGCTGGCGGGGTCGTCCGCCTCGCCCGGCTAACCCATTCAATCGGCGCTCACACCAATCCCGCCAGCGCCAGCGCCGCATCGACCGATGTGCGCGCCGCCGCGCTGCAAGGCACCAGCGGCAGGCGCAATTCTTCGGTCAGCCAGCTGTGGACGCGGGTCAGCGCGTATTTCAGCGGCCCGGGCGAGGCATCTTCGAACATGGCATAGTGCAGCGGATAGAGCTGATCGTTGAGCTCGCGCGCGCGCTCGAAATCGCCCGCCGCGCAGGCGGCCTGAAAATCGGCGCACAGGCGCGGCGCGACATTCGCCGTCACCGAAATGCACCCCACCGCGCCAGCCGCATTGGCGGGCAGCGCCAGCTCGTCATCGCCCGAAAGCTGGCAGAAGCCCTTGCCGATCCCCATGCGATGATCGGTGACGCGCGAGAGATCGCCGCTGGCATCCTTGATCCCGACGATCCGCCCCGCAAAGCGCCCCGCCAGTTCGCACACCGTTTCAGGCAGGATGTCGGTCACCGTGCGTCCGGGCACGTTATACAGGATGATCGGCAGATCCATATGCTCGGCCAGATAGCTGAAGTGTGCGATAAGCCCGGCTTGGCTCGGCCGGTTGTAATAAGGTGCGACGCAGAGCGCCGCCGCCGCGCCGCACTTTTTGGAGAACGTCATGTGCAGCAGCGCGTTCATCGTATCGTTGCTGCCGCAGCCGGCGATCACCGGCACGCGCCCCGCCGCCTGCTCGACGCAGACTTCGATCACACGGTGATGCTCGGCGTTGGACAAAGTCGAGGCCTCGCCGGTCGTGCCACAGGCGACCAGCGCCGATGAGCCGTTCTCGATCTGCCAGTCGACCAGCCGCCGAAATGCCTTCTCGTCAAACGCTCCGTCGCGAAAAGGGGTAACTAGTGCTGGAATGGAGCCGGAAAACATGGACTTTGCCCCTCATTTTGCGCCACAAGTGCGTTCAAGCCTCGGGCCCCGGCGACATGGCTGATGGCCTTGTCTGCCGCGTCCGGGGCCTCATTCAGCGCCTGATAAGGAGCCATCCGCTATCATGTCCAGCATGGATGCGAAAACAGCGATTTCAAAGCGGCACTTGCGCAAAATGGGCGGCTTTATGCTGATCCTGCCTTGTCTGGCCGCATCGGTCGCGTGCCGCGCCAGCGATGCCGACGCCGATGGAGCGGCGTGGGACCGTGCGCGCGCGCAGCTCGTTTCAGGGAATCAGGGGCCGATTGCGCAAGCGATCAACCGCTGGCGGATGCTGACCAGCACCGAACGGTTCTCGTTCGGCGATTACGCCGGGTTTGTCCTCGCGCACCCCGGCTTTCCCGATGAAGCGACCTTGCGCCGCCGCGCCGAAGAGGCGCTGATCCGCGAAAATGCCGAAGCGCGCAGCCTCGTTACCTTTTTTGAACGCATCCCGCCGCTAACCAACATTGGCCGAGCGCAATTTGCGCTGGCGCTGGCGGCGCTTGGACGGGCCGATGCCGTGACGGCAGCGCGCGCCGCATGGCGCGGCGGCGCGATGCCCGATGCCGCCGAAACCGCGATCCTGACGCAGTGGGGCACCAACTTCACCCAGGACGATCAGGATGCGCGGATGAACGCCCTGCTCTGGGCGGGCGCTGCCGAAGCGGCCGCGCGCCAACTGCCCCGGGTCAGCCCGGCGCGCAGCGGGATCGAGGCGGCGCGGCTGGCCATCCTGCGCGGCGGCGATCCTTATGCCGCCGCCGCTGGCACACCCGGCGACGCGCTCAATGCCGATCCGGGCTTTCTTTACAGCCGCGCCCGCGCTTTGCGCAAACAAGGCAATGGCGCGGCGGCGCAGGCGCTGCTCGCCGGTCGCCCGCTGCTCGCCCGCCCGCCGCTCGACCGCGAAAAGTGGGTCGAAGAGTTGCTTGCCCAAGCGCGCAGCGCGGCGGCCAGCGGCAATGCGCGCGGCGCAATGCTGATTGCATCGGGCATCGACGATGCCTTCCAGCCGGGCGAAGACATCAGCCAGCTCGCGTTCGATCTGCGCGATGATTACACCTCGCTGATGTGGCTTGGCGCGACGCAGGCGCTTTCCACACTGGGCGATCCGGGCCGCACGGCCGGGCTGTTTACCCGCTACGGCGCCACCGCGCGCACCCCGGGCACACGCTCGAAGGGGTTTTACTGGGCGGGCCTTGCTTATGCACAGGCGGGGCAAGCCGCCACTGCGCAGGCTCAGTTCGAGCAGGCGGCGCGCTATGCCGATCAGTTTTACGGCCTGCTCGCGCTAGAGCGGCTGGGCCGCCCGGTGCCGCAATTCCCCGCCGGTTCGGGCGCGGTGCCCACCCCGCAGGAGCGCGCGCAGTTCGATCGTGCGCCGCTCACCCAGGCCGTGCGCGAAGTGGCGCGCGACGCCGATTGGAAAACCACGGTGCGGTTTTTCAAGGAGATCAGCGAGCAGCAGCAAAGCCCAGGCCAGCACATTCTGGTCGCCGAGCTCGCGCGCAATCTGGGCCGACGCGATCTGGGCGTGATCGTTGGACAAGCGGCGGCGGCGCGCGGCTATCTCGATTTTCAGCAGATCGCCTTTCCGCTGATCCCTGTGCCGCAAGGCTATGATCAGGGCTGGACGATGATCCATGCGATCACCCGGCAGGAAAGCCAGTTCGCCGAAAACGCGATCAGCCACGCCGGCGCGCGCGGGCTGATGCAGTTGATGCCGGGCACCGCGAACGAGCAGGCGGGCAAACTGGGTGTGCCCTTCAGCGCGTCGGCGCTGATCGCGAATCCGCAGTTCAACATTCAGCTTGGCGGCGGCTATTTCCAGCGCTTGCTGACCTATTTCGGCGGGAGCAAGCCGCTGGCGGTGGCGGCCTACAACGCGGGCGCGGGCAATGTGAACAAGTGGCTGCGCGCCAATGGCGATCCGCGCCAAGGCGGGATCGGCTGGATCGACTGGATCGAACGCATCCCCTTGCGCGAAACGCGCAATTACGTGCAGCGCGTGATGGAAAACGCGGTGGTTTATGAGGCGTTGAACCCGGACAAGGCGAGTTACAGAGGCCCCAATCCCTTGAGCTATTTTCTGGGCAAGCGCACGCCGGGCTGAGGGGACCTTCCCCCTCTTGCCCCCTTATTCGTCGAGCATGCCCTGCAGCCGGTTCATCAGCGCGGCGATGCGCTCTGCCGCTCCGCCGAACGTCGCCACATCCTCGCGCGCATTGTTGCCACGTGCTTCCTTTACTGCCTCGATATAGCCTTCATGATCCGCTTCCAGCGCATCGATGATCATTTCGAGTTCTTCTGCGGTCACGGTCAGGGTGTGCGTCTCGGCCATGATGTCCTCTGGCGGTGGGAATGATGGCGGGACTTTAGGCCAAGGACCGGGGCGCTGGCAACCTTCCCTCTTGCCCTCGCCTCGCCTAAGCTGGCCGCGTATGAAACCCGACGGCAACCCCATCACCCCGGCCGGCATCGCCGCCTTGCGCGCGCGCTACGACCATCTGCTCGGTACGGAACGCCCCGCGATCACCGAGATCGTCAGCTGGGCCGCTGGCAACGGCGATCGAAGCGAAAACGGGGATTACCTCTATGGCCGCAAGCGCATGCGCGAGATCGACCGCGAGCTTAACTTCCTCGCCAAACGCATGAAAGCCGCGCGCGTGATCGACCCCGCCGCGCAAACCGACCACACCCGCGTGCTCTTCGGCGCCACGGTCGAAATCGCCGATGACGACGACGCCCGCCTCACCCTCACCCTCGTCGGCGACGATGAACAGGACGCCAGCGCCCACCGCATCGGCTGGAGCGCGCCGATCGCGCGTGCGCTGCGCGGCGCTCGCGTGGGCGACTTGCGCAAAGTGACGCTGCCCGGCGGGGAAAAGGAATGGGAAGTGATGGGGATCAGCTATCCAGATGGGGGGTAGGCAGCAGGACTGCCCTTCCTACGCCACCAGCCCTTGCACCGCTTTCGTTTTGCATTGAATCAATGCCGTATTCCCCGTCCCTTGATCGGGAGGGGCTTTGAGTGCGTCAATCGAAAACGCAGCGGCCCGGCACCTCATGTCGTCTGATGCGCTATCGCTGATCTCGACGATTGAAGAACAATGCTGATGGATCAAACAGGGAATTAGACGGGACAGTGCCAACATGGCACTGTCCCGTCTATCAGCTCAGAAGCGAAACGCGCCACCGATGGAAAGCGCATTGGCTTTGAGATTGCCGCTGTAAGGCGTGCGGTTGTATTCGGCTCGCACCGAGAAAGAGGGGCTGACGAGAACTTCCGCGCCCGCGCCATATGTCACC
Organism: Novosphingobium sp. Chol11; assembly: GCF_945870625.1. Taxonomy (GTDB): domain Bacteria; phylum Pseudomonadota; class Alphaproteobacteria; order Sphingomonadales; family Sphingomonadaceae; genus Novosphingobium. The sequence goes on from NZ_CAMBTS010000038.1 coordinate 14,080, forward strand.
GAGCCTTCGGTTCGACGGTTCGAATTCGTCCCCGCATTGGCAAGCGCAGTCTTCTGGTCCGTGCGCAGCCAGCGATAGCCGACCCGGCCATAAAGCAGCAGGCCCGGAGCAGCGACAATCCCGGCACGCGCCGAAATGTCATACGTCAGGCCTGGATCAACGGTGTAGCGGCCCGCAGGCCCGGTTTGCGTGACAGCCCTGCCGCCGCCGCCGATACCGGCTTCGGCGCCGACGACGAACATGTTGGCCAGCTGCAAATCATACCCAACAAAGCCGCGATAACCGACACCGTTCCAGGCGTTCTTTTCAGTAGCGCCGATATTGCCCGGATCGCCCCGCAAGCTGGTCCGGACACGGCTGACATCAACGCCGATCCTGGCACCTGTAAAAGTCTCAGTATTGTCTTCTGCAAGAGCAAAGCCAGGGAAGAGCATCAGAATTGCAGTACTGGCAATAACAAAGTTTTTCATGATCACCTCTTGATTGACAAAATCGTCGGTCTAGCGCCGATCGATGATGTTGTTCTTGAGGTATCGTGTGGAGAATTGATCAGCCTTTTGTGGAGAATGTGTCGACACGCAGCGGTTTCTGCGGTAGAAGCATTTCAAAGGTCGCACCGCCTCCCGCGCGACTGGTCAAAGTCACCTCGCCGCGATGGGCCTCGGCAATCGCGCGCACGACTGACAGCCCAAGGCCGGATCCTCCATTGGCTCGGCCGCGTGATTGTTCGCCGCGCCAGAAACGTTCGAAGGCGCGGGCGCTTGCTTCGTCGGTAAGGCCGATGCCGCGATCAAGCACACGGACAAAAGCCCAACCCGCGCTGGTGCCTGTCTCGATTTTCATGATCTCGCTGCCCGCAGCATAGCGTTGAACATTGGTGAGAACTGCGCCTAACGCCTGCCGCAGTCTTGCAGCGTCACCGATCAGAGGCGCAGGGCGCAAATCGGCATCGACGGCGATACCTGCTGCATTGAGGTCGGGTGCCATGGCGGCAAGCGTCGGTCGCAAGACTTCCGCCAAATCGATCGATGCGAGATCGAGGGCCAGCTGTGCGGAGTTTGCAAGGCTCAGCGTGCGCAAATCGTCCACAATCCGCGCAAGCGAATCGACCTGCTTGATCAGGCTCTCGATCTGATCGGCCTCAGGTTCAAATACGCCGTCCTGTATCCCATGAAGCCGCCCGGAAAGGACGGTCAACGGTGTCCTCAATTCATGCGCGATCGCCGCCGTGCTGTCTTTCAGCTCGCGGTCCACACGCTCAAGCGCGGATGCCATGACGTTGAAATCATCGATGAGCTGGGTTTCTTCGATCGAGGCAAAGCGTGGCAGCGGTGCCCGCGCTGAAAGTTCGCCTTTGGTGACCATCCGTGCAGCCTCGGCCAGACTATCGAGCCCGCTGCCAAGACGTCCCAGCAGGATTGTCCCGGCGATGAAAACGCCGATCACGGCAGTCAGCACGAACATCAAAAGCGCAAGGTTGGATCGGCTGATGGTGCCGTCGTTTGCCAGCAGCTGGAACTTTATGAGCGCCTGCAAATCGGTCATCGCCGGTTCGCGTCCGGCGATCAGCGCCTCTGCTGCCTGCTTCGCGGCTGGCGGCATGTCGTGCAATAGCCGCCAACTTTCATAGGCTTCGAATAGCTCGGTTTCGAAGATGATGATCGCGGCACATGTGAGCGTGGAAGCCGCGATTATGCCCGCAAGTTGCGTCGACAGCCGCAACCGGCGATCTTTTTGCCCGAAGATCACAAAGGCGCCAATCGATAGCCGATGCCGCGCACGCCGCAGCAGAGCCCGGGTGCTCCTGCGGCCTCAAGCTTCCGGCGCAGCTTGCTGACATGGCTATCGACCGTGCGTTCGAGAGCCTCGCCCTCGGGCAAGCAGGCATCGAGCAATTCTGCGCGCGAGAACACGCGGTTTGGCTGGCGCGTCATATGGGCGAGCACGCGAAACTCGGTCAAGGTCAGATCGAGCGGCACTTTGGCATGCTCTGCGTCGATGTAGGCTGCGAACCCGGCAGGCTCGATTTGCAAAGGACCCCAGCAAATGCGGCCATCCGTTGCATCCATGCCGTGGCCCCGGCGCAGCACTGCCCTCACCCGGGCAACGACTTCCAGCGGATTGAACGGCTTCACGACATAGTCGTCGGCGCCCATGCGCAGCGCGGAGAGCTTGTCGAGATCCTCCATCCGCGCGGTCGCCATGATGACCGGCGTTGTGCCGCGCCGGCGGATCTCGGCGAGCACGTCGAAGCCATCGCGCCGGGGCATTTGTACATCGAGAAGCACCAGGTCCGGTCGCAAGGTGCGATGGTGCATCAACGCAACATCACCATCACTGGCACACACCGTGCGGAAGCCATCACGATCAAGATAGGCAGCAAGGATCTGCGCGATGTCGGCATCGTCCTCGGCAATCAGGATGAGAGCATTGTCCATTTCAACCGACTCCCTTGAGCGATCTGCTCGAATCAAGCCGCACCTATCGTTTGCGCAGATGGAGGTTTTGTCTCGGATTTGTGGAGATCGTGTCAAATCGCGATCAAAGTCCAGGTGACTTGCTGCGGAAATTGCAGAGGCCGTCCAATGGCTGTCCTGCCTATCTTGCCTCATTCCAGCTTCCTAGAGGGCATGAAGCGTGACTTTGTCAGAAGGTAGCCTTAACCTATTGTTTTTATGAACTTTCTGAAAACCAAGAAATGACACCGTGTGACCTCTGTCACCCTGCATGCGGCCAATCCGGCGTTTGTCTGCTGCCTTTAGTCACCCAGCCAGCGCGCGTTGAACGCTATCGACACGCGGTCCCCCGGTCCAGCGTGTGGATAGACCCAGTGCAGCAGGTTTGAGGGGAACAGCAGCAGCAGGCCTGCCTTTGGCCGGAAAACCACTTCGGACCGCATGAATGGCAAATCAACGGATGGCGTCATCAGCAGATTGGTTCAGCTGTTGCGAAATTCGATGCAGCCATCGGTCGGTGCGGCCTCTTCGCCGGAAGGCGGCACTTGCACATAATAGCATCCCGACCACAGCCAGCCGGGATGATCGTGCGGCGAATTCAGCGCGCCGGGCTGGTTGACGTTGACCCACCCTTCAGCCTCCATTCCAAGTGCATGCAGCTTTGCAGCGGGCTGGAGCGTCAGTGTTGCCGTGCCCACGGCATCGGTTATCAGTCGCGCCAGCCGCTGGTGCGCTGGCTCGGCGCGCTTGAACAAGTCGACGGCGCTGTGCCAGCCGCCGCGATTGCTTCGCTCTATGGAAGGCTCAGCGGCCTGTCGCGCGGCGATCTCAGCCAGAAGTCCGGCGTTGAGCGCATCGGCCTCGGGCACGATGAAGTTCAGCAGCGGCGAGGCGAAAAGCGGCTGAATGGCTTTGAGTTCTGCGCTCTTGGCTGTCGTCACCCTACCGCCTCCCCCCCGTTGGCTGTTGGCCATTGGCCGCCGGCCGCCGGCCGCCCTGCGCAGATTGCAGGAGTTCCGGAGGACAGCAACCCTCGATTGGCGCCATCCTCGCCCCGGCCCATTTTTGCTGTTCCGCCTAAAGCGCCAGATCGCTGAGCCCCGGATGGTCATCGGGCCGGCGACCCAGCGGCCAGTGGAACTTGCGCTCGGCCGGGCTGATGGGGTGCTCGTTGATGCTGGCGATGCGGCGTTCCATCAGGCCATCTGCATCGAACTGCCAGTTTTCATTGCCGTAAGCGCGAAACCAGTCGCCGCTGTCTGTGCGGTATTCATAAGCAAAGCGCACGGCGATGCGGCTCTCGGCGTGGGTCCAGACTTCCTTGATCAGGCGGTAGTCTAGCTCGCGCGCCCATTTGCGGGCAAGAAACGCCTCGATCTCGGCGCGCCCGGTGATGAATTCGGCGCGGTTGCGCCATTGGCTGGCGGGTGTGTAGGCCAGTGCGACCCGCGCAGGGTCGCGGCTGTTCCAGGCATCTTCGGCCAGACGCGCCTTCTCGGCAGCGCTTGCATCGGTGAAGGGCGGCAGCGGCGGGCGGCGCGTGGGGGCGCTCATTGGCTTTGTCCTTTGAGCACAGCATTTTCAGCTTCGAGCACGGCAATGCGCGCCTTGAGATGTTCGATTGCGCCGGCAACCTCGCCCGCATCGATCTTGACCGGAATATGCTGCGGGCAGTTCACGTCCCACGCCTCGACCGTGAACAGGATCGCCTGTTCGGGCCGGGCGCGATAGTTTTCGGGCATCAGCTGCGCGATGGTGGCGGGATCATCAGATACCCGCGCGCGGCCCCAGACCTTGATCCGGCGGCGGAGCGCATAGTCCATCAGGAAAAGGAACGCCTTGTCGTTGTCGGCAAGGTTGCCCGCCGTGATATACTGGCGGTTTCCCGTGTAGTCGGCAAAGGCCAGCGTGTGCTCGTCCAGCACGCGGATAAACCCCTTGGGTCCGCCGCGATGCTGTGCATAGGGTTGCCCTGCGGCGGTCGCTGTCGCCAGATAGGCGGTGTCGACGCCAGCGACAAACTCCGCCAGATCCTCGTCAATCGCGGTGTGAAAGCCACCGCGCGCCTCCATCTTGGCGTAATTGTCGCGCGAGCCGCGCAGGGCCTGCAACGCTTTGACCGTGGGTGTGAAGGCAACGTCGCTGGAGAGCAAATGCGTCATCGTCTTTGTGCCTTTCGTGATCGGTTCAAGCCGCTGCCGCAGCCGCCGCTTTGGCGCGCTCAAAATCGCCTTCGGGATCGGCCGTAAGGATGGTCGGCTGATAGCGGATTTCGGTGATGTCGGCGATGCCCGCCTGATTGAGCCAGGCACGCATATAGCTCGACTGGTGATCCACGCCGAAGGCAGGCGAGGGGAAATCCAGCGAAAACGCGCCGCTGGTGTAGACAAGCGTTGCCTGCTTGTTTGCCAGCAGCCCGAGATAGCCCTTCTCCGGATCGAAGCCGAACAGCAGCCCCGGCTGATGGATCACGTCGATGTACTGCTTGAGCTTGTAGGGGATGCCGCCGTTCCACATCGGGATGGCGAAAAGATAGCGGTCGGCGCTGGCGAAGCGCTGCGCAATGGCAACGATCTCGTCCCAACGGCTCGCCTGCGCGCCTTCGTTGGTGCCGCCGCCGAACACGGTGAGCTTGGCATTGGCGCGGTCGCCATCAAATTCGGGCAAGCCCGCCGTCCACGGATCGAGCACATCGACCTCAAGATCGGGCGTCTTGGCCCTCAACGCGGCGAGATAGGCATCGGCCACCGCCACCGAACGCGAAGCGGCATCGCGGGGCGAGGCCTTGATATAAAGCAACTTGGTCATGGTTGTTTCCTTTTTGGAAGAGGATTTCCCCGGGGAGCGTGGCCCCCCAGGGATTAGTCCGTAATATTCAGCCGACCTTCTTCTTCATGAAGACAAGAATATAGTCGGCGATCTTGTCTGAATCCTCTTCCAGCGCAAAGTGCCCGGTATCGAGGAAGCGGATTTCGGCATCCGGAACATCGCGCTTGAATGCTTCGGCACCCGGCGGAATGAAGATCGGATCGTTCTTGCCCCACACGGCGAGCAGCGGCGGCTTGGCCCGGCGCAAAGCCGCGTGCCAATCGTCGTACTGGGCGACATTGGTGCGATAGTCATAGAACAGCGCCAGTTGGATATCCTGATTGCCCGGCCGATCGAGAATGGCCTGATCATTGGTGTAGCTGTCGGGGTTCACATTCTCGGCATTGCGGAAACCCTGCGTGTACTGGAATTTGGTCGTGCCGATCGTCAGCAGCGCGCGCGGCTTCTTTTCGGTCTCGGCGTTCTTGTTGTTCCAGTAAGGCACCAGATTTTCGCCCCAGAAAGCCGACAGGCCTTCGTCATAGGCGTTGCCATTTTGCGAGATGATCGCCTGGATTTTCTCTGGATGCTTGACGAACAGGCGGAAACCCACCGGTGAGCCATAGTCCATCACATAGAGGCTATACTTCTGCGGGCCGACTTTATTGAGAAAGTCGTCCATCACATCGGTGAGATGGGCGAAAGTATAAGAAAACGTGTCGATGCTCGGCTGATCGCTGTAGCCAAAGCCCGGCATGTCGGCTGCGATGACGTGATAGTTCACGGCGAGCTTGGGAATGAGATCGCGGAACATGTGCGAGGAGGAGGGAAAACTATGTAGCAGAACAATCGTCGGGCGCTTTGGATCGCCAGCCTCACGGTAGAAGATGTTGAGGCCGTCGACGGTGGTGGTCTTGTAGCTGATATGGTTGCCATCGGCCAAAGCCGGGGTGGACGACAGGGCCAGCGCTGCTGCGAAAGCAGCTGGCAAAGCGCGAACAAAGAACGATTTTTTCATGACGAGGTGGTCCTTTCAAGGTGGGATGGGTTTGCGCGTGCCGATCCGGGAACATCGGCACCCGCGCCCGTGTCAGATCAGGCAGCGATGGCGTTCGCTGCGCTGGCGGTGACGACGGGGAAGTCGATCACGGTTGCGAGGGCGGAATTGAGGTAATTGGTCCAGATGTTGAGCGCGACGTGCTGGACGATCTCGATGATCTGAGCATCGGTATAACCCGCAGCGCGCACCGCTTCGAATTCGGCCCGGCTGACGTGGCCGCGCGCGCTGACCAGCTGCGCTGCGAAGCGGACCGCAGCATTGGCCGTTGGATCGTTCGATGCGCCGTTGCGGTTGGCGGTGATCTCGGCGTCATCCAGCTTGGCGAGGTTCCTGCCGAGATAGGTGTGCGCCGAAAGGCAGTAGTCGCAGCCGTTTGCCTGCGCGACGGCAAGCGCGATGCGTTCGCGGGTGGCGGCAGGCAGCGCGCCTTTGGCCAGAGCGCCGTTCATGCCGAGGTAGCCTTCGAGCGCGGCAGGGCTTGCGGCGACGAGACGGTGGAGGTTGGGAACGGTGCCGAGCGCCTTGTTCACGGCTTCGAGCAGCGGACGCGATGCCTCAGGGGCATCAGCAATCGTGGCGGGGGTATGGATGCGAGACATGGCGGGGGAGACCCTTTCTTTTAGAAGCAGGCCAGAAGCGGCTTCTTTTAGAAGCAGGCCAGAAGCGGCCGGTGACCCCCAAGTACGTTCTTTCGCATTTCGACAGAACGCGCTATTTCAGCAAGCCAACCTTCCATAAAACGGAATGCTCCATGGACCGGTTCGAGGCGATGCGCACGCTGTTGGCGGCGGTGGACGGGGGCAGTCTCTCGGCGGCCTCGCGCGCGCTGAATACTCCGCTGCCCACGATCAGCCGCCGCGTTTCCGATCTGGAGGCACATCTCGGCGCGCAGCTCCTCGTGCGCACAAGCCGCAAGCTGATCCTGACCGAGGCGGGCGAGGCCTTCGTCGGCGCGGCGCGGCGCGTGCTCGATGATCTGGCAGAGGCCGAGCGCGCGGCCAATGGCGAATATCGCGCGCCGCGCGGCGAACTGCTCGTCACCGCGCCGATCATGTTCGGCAAGCTACATGTTGCGCCGATTGTCGACGCCTTCCTCGCCGCCTATCCCGAAGTCACGGTGAGGCTAGTGCTGAGCGATGGGGTTATCGATCTAGTCGAGGCGCATGTCGATGTGGCGATCCGCATCGGGCACTTGCCCGATAGCGATCTGGTCGCGCGCCGCGCTGGCTAGGTCTGCTGGGTGATCGCGGCCCATCCGGATTACCTCGCGCGGCGCGGCGAACCATTAGTGCCCGCCGATCTCGCCGCGCACGACTGCATCGCCTTCGAAGGATTGCAAACCTATCGCAACTGGGCGTTCGGCGCGGGGGCAGCGGCGCAATCGGTGGCGATCCGGCCGCGCTTCTCGGTCAACACCGCCGATGCCGTTGTCGAAGCGGCGATAGCCGGAGTGGGCATCGCCCGGGTGATGTCATATCAAGCAGCGACCGCGCTTTCGGAGCGGAGGATCGTGACGCTGCTGCGCGGCCATGCCACCGCCCCGCTGCCCGTCAATCTGGTCCACCAGCCCCACCGCGTCCAGCCACTGAAGCGGCGCGCGTTTCTGGATTTCGTCCAGCCGCGTCTGGTTCAGGCGCTGGCGGCCGTCGAAGCGGCGGTAAGGGCCGCGTGATGCTGCAGCCCCCCTCGCCATCTCCCCGTCTTAGCGCTATCACACGCTGATGCGCTCATCCCGTTTCTTCATCATGCGTCACGGCGAAACGGTTTATAATGCCGCGCGCCGCCTTCAGGCGAACGATATCCATACGCCGCTCACCCGGCTCGGCTTTGAGCAGGCGGCGGCGATGGGCGCGGCTTTGCGCAGCGCGCTGGGGGAGCAGCCCGACGTCACGCTACACATCTCAGAAACAGGCCGCGCGCTGCAGACGGCGGCGCTAATCGCGCAAGAGCTGGGCATCGACTGGTTCGCCGCGCTGCGCACGCATGACCTTAAGGAAATTGACATGGGCTCGTGGTGCGGGCGCACCTATGACGAGGTGGAGGCCGAGCAAGGCCCTATCGTCATCGCCGATCATCTGCTGCGCCCGGCGCCAGACGGCGAGGATTACCCAATGATCGCCGCGCGGCTGACCCGCTGGATCGAGCGCGTGGGCCATGATAACCGCGATCATGTGGTGGTGATGCATGGCATTTCCAGCCGCGTGCTGCGCGGGCTGATGTCGGGTTATCCAATCCATCCAGAGCACGGCGCGCCGATTGCGCCCAGCCTCGTGCAAGGCTCGATCGCGCTGATCGAGGGCGGCGCGGAACGCGTGTTTCTGGGCGCAAGCCGGGGCACAGAGCACGCCTGATGGCCGAGATTGTCAATTTGCGAATGGCGCGCAAGGCGGCGGCCCGCGGCAAGGCTGAGGCCGCCGCGTCGCAAAACCGCGCGAAGTTCGGGCGCAGCAAGGCGGAGAAAGCGGGTGCGGCGCTCGACAATGCCCGCGCCGAGCGGCGGCTCGACAGCGCAAAGCGGGAAGATTAATGCGCTCGACCAGCGATTCCACCAGCGTGCGGCTCTATCACCTAAGCGATGGCCCCGATGGCGGCGCTGCGGAAACGCTGTTCTATGGCCCGCTGGCCGATGCGCTGGCGATGGCCGCGCAGCAAAGCGATGAGGTGCAGGAAGGGCTATTTCTCGCCACCGACAATGATGTGGTCGCTTATCTCGATCTGGCGGCCGATTGATGCGGCGTCTGGCGCTTGCGCTGCTTCTGATCGCCGCCCCGGCGCAGGCGCGCGACAGTCTGGGCATCTGGAGCGATTGGGGCGCGTTTCGCGATCCCGGCGTACCGCGCTGTTATGCCATCGCCATGGCGTATGAATCCAGCGGTCGGGTGAACCAGACCCAGCCTTACCTCAGCATCGGCATCTGGCCCAAACGCGGTGTGCGCGGCGAGGTGCATGTGCGCCTCTCGCGCCGGCCTGCCGCCAATGCACCGGTCACGATGGCCGTCGGTTCCGAGAGATTCGCGTTGATGGCGGGCGCGGGGAATGCTTGGGCGCAAGACAAGCGGATGGACGCCGCGATCATCGCCGCCATGCGCTCGTCAGGCGAAATCGCCATCAGCGGGCGCGCTGCGGATGGCCGGGCCTTCCGGGATCTGTACCATCTGGATGGCGCGTCCAGCGCGATGGACGCCGCGGCCTTGGGCTGCGCGCAGAACTGATCGCCCGGACCATCTGCGGGGATTTGCGCAAGCGCGCGCCGCCGCCTATATGGCGCTCTATGCAGATAACGCCAATGGCTATCCCGGGTCACATTGATCCTGTTCCCGTGCCCCGCGAAGTCACCGCGCGCAGCGACGGGCGGGTTGATCTCATCGGCCTGCCACGGGCGCGCATTGCATCGCTGCTTGCCGAAGCCGGGCTCGATGCCAAAGCTGCCAAGCTACGCTCGCGGCAGGTGTACCATTGGCTCTATCATCGCGGCGTGACCGATTTTGAGGCGATGACCGATATCGCCAAGGCGATGCGGCCATGGCTGGCCGAACGCTTTGTAATCGGGCGGCCCGAGATTATCGAGGCGCAGGTATCGACGGACGGCACGCGCAAGTGGCTGCTGCGCACCAGCGACGCGCATGATTACGAGATGGTGTTCATCCCCGATGAGACGCGCGGCACGCTTTGCGTCTCAAGCCAGGTCGGCTGCACGCTCAACTGCCGGTTTTGCCACACCGGCACGATGCGGCTGGTGCGCAATCTGACCCCGGGCGAGATTGTTGGCCAGGTCATGCTGGCGCGCGATGCACTGGGCGAATGGCCAGGCAGCGCGCCCCTGCTCGATGCTCCCGCCGCCATAGGGGAGCCTGCTTTGGATGACGACGACGAGGAAGCCAGCGAATACACCGCCGATGGCCGCTTGCTCACCAATATCGTGATGATGGGCATGGGCGAGCCGCTCTACAATTTCGAGCATGTGCGCGACGCGCTTCAACTGGTGATGGATGGTGAAGGGCTTGCGCTGTCAAAACGGCGGATCACGCTATCGACCAGCGGAGTGGTGCCGATGATGGCCCGGGCAGGCGCGGAAATCGGCGTCAACCTTGCCGTTTCGCTCCATTCCGTAACCAAAGAGGTTCGCGATGAAATCGTCCCGCTGAACCGGAAGTACGGCATCGAAGAACTTCTGCAAGCTTGCGCCGATTACCCGGGCGCATCGAACGCGCGGCGGATCACCTTTGAATATGTGATGCTCAAAGACAAGAATGACAGCGACGAAGACGCGCGCGAATTGGTTCGCCTGATCAAGCATTACAAGCTGCCCGCCAAAGTCAATCTGATCCCGTTCAATCCCTGGCCCGGAGCGCAGTATGAATGCTCCACCCCCGACCGGATAAAGCGGTTCTCGCAGATCGTGTTCGGGGGGGGAATCTCGGCTCCGGTCCGCACCCCGCGGGGCCGCGACATCGACGCCGCATGCGGACAGCTGAAGACCGCATCGGAGCGCAAGAGCCGCGCCGAGCTCGACCGCCTCGCCGAAGAGAAACAGGCCGCGCTCGGCTAGACCGCCACTTATGGCCTGACGCTTACCAGATTCTCCAGCGCGCGCGCTGCGCCGCCTTCACCGCGTCCGCATCGCGGGCTTCGCA
>NZ_CAMBTS010000039.1 GCF_945870625.1 Novosphingobium sp. Chol11
ACAGCCCCGACTTCAATCCCATCGAAAAGGCGTTCTCGCGGCTCAAGGCCATGCTGCGCAAAGCAGGCGAACGAACCGTCTCCGGCCTGTGGGACCTCATCGGCAGACTCGTTGACATCTTCAAGCCGGACGAATGCGCCAACTACTTCAGTTCGTGTGGCTATGATCCAGAATGATCGGAAAACGCTCTAACCATCACGTGCCCCTGTCAAAGCGGTCTTCTTGAGCGAAGAAGTGAACGAAAAGGGCTAAGAGAAAGTTAACGCGAGGCTTCGTCAGCGCGAATTCAGCGAAGTTTCTGCAGGCAATTCCGAGCGGGTTTGCGCCTCATGTGCGCTCTGCGCCGATCCCGAAACCCGCGCGAGTTCGTCCAGCTTGAACGTTTGCTCGAAGACCAGCCCATAGAACGGATGGTTGCGCCACCGCACTTTTGCATAGATCGGCGGCGTCAGGCCGGTTTCCAGCCTGACGAGTTCGTCGACCAGCAGCCATTTTTCGCATTCGATGCTGGCGCCTTGTTGCGAGATGTTACGAAATCCGGCTCCCACCGCCTCGCCGGCCGAGTGGAGGACCGCTCCGAGCGCGAGTTTCAGCCGCAGCGGCCGCTTGCGAAATGGCGTGTGGGTTTCCTCCAGCAATCGCTCGATCGCGATTTGGTCCACAAATCGAAGGCCGACGTGATCGTCTGATGTCCAGACCAACTCTGCCGGATACCGATCACCATTGGCCAGCTCGATCGCAAGGTCCGATTGTGCTGGAAGCGGCGAAAACAGACGCGCTTTCACGCCGGTGGATGAAGCATCGCGGATGATGCAGGGAAACTCCTGATCGCCCGTCACCAGCTTGGCCGCGCGGATCAGCAACGCATAGCGCTGTGCGGTGCGAAGGTGTGCACCCGTCGTCTCGCTGCGCTCCGCTGGCTGGTATGCGCCAGACAGTTCGTCCCTTTGGGCCAAGCCCAGTCCCCTACTGACGAACGCCGTGCTGCCCTGTGCGCACGAACCGTCCCGCCTTCGGGCTGTTACCTGCGCAATTCTTGCCAGCCCGTTACCCAGGCTCGGCAAGATCGCGCAATGTTATGGAACCAAAACGCAACAGCGCATCGCTGGGCCGGCAAAGCAGGCTTGCCGAGCGTGGTGCGGACGGCGGGACTCGAACCCGCACGAGCTAAGCTCAAGGGATTTTAAGTCCCCTGCGTCTACCATTCCGCCACGTCCGCGCGGGCGACGGCGCTGATGCAAGGCGCCAACGCGGCTGACGTTGGCACATTGCAGGCTTGGCCGCAAATGAAGGTAAAGCCAGACTTCGTCCGTCTTTCAGCTTCACCCCGAGCGCAGCTTCACTCAGAGTTCAGCCGCTGGCGCATTTCCTTGCCCGGTTTGAAGTAGGGCACGCGCTTCTCGGCAACTTCCACGGTCTCGCCGGTGCGGGGATTACGCCCTTTGCGGGCATTGCGCTCCCGCGTGGAAAAAGCGCCGAAGCCGCGAAGCTCTACGCGTCCGCCGTCGGCAAGCCGCCGGGCGATTTCATCAAAGAAAACGTCGACAACGCGTTCAATCTCTTCGCTGCGCATGCCGGGGCAATTTTTGGCAAGTGCTTGTAATAGTTCGGATCTTATCATCCGGGCGACATTCCCTTACTCCGCGCGGCGCTTACGGAACGCTAGTAAGGCCGCTGTTTGCTTGCGCATTCTGGCCGCACATGCGCTTGAACACAACTCGTGGTGCCAGAGTTATGAAATTACTACAACCCACCAGCATGTAACCCCGTGTAAATCTGCTCAAGCTTGCTCCAAATTTATGCGAAGCCCCCCATGATCGATCCTAAGTTGCCGCAATCGCTCTGCAATCTGGGGCCATTCATTCCGCAGGAAGGCATCGCGCTCGCGGTTCAGCAAAGTTTCTGCGGCGCCTGGGACCAGCACCATGCCCACGCCGCGTTGAATCTGGACGAGCCCTTCGTCGCGAAACTGCTGATAAGCCTTGGCCACGGTCAGCGGATTGGCGCCCTCAGCGGCGGCAAATGCGCGCACCGAGGGCAGCAATTGCCCCTCGGCATACGTGCCGTCGATAATCGCCGCCGCGATCTGATCGCGGAGCTTGAGATAGACCGGGCGCGATTGCATAACCATCAGGTGCTATGGTGTCATAATACAGCGCATGACGCAACTTTCAGTATTGTGGCTGACATCAGGTTCGGCATGATTCTTGGCATCAGATCCGGCGCTGGAGCGTGCCGATTCGGGATTGCCGCTCCGGCGCTAAGGTCCAGCTGTTCAGGTTGGCCCTTCCCATCCCCGCAATTGGCGTTAGTGGATGGAGATTGGCGCGCGGTGCGGTCCAGCATTCAGCCATAGTGGCATTACCTCTTCCAGGGAGCAGATTGCGCCGATGACAAACGGGATCGCTCAAGGGAGCGCCGATTCAGCTGCAAGTGGCCCGGGGGCTAAGGCCGGGGACGCAAGCTGGTTTGGCCACCCGCGGCAACTGGCCCGGCTGTTCACGACCGAAATGTGGGAACGGTTCGGCTTCTATGGCATGCGGGCGCTGCTCACGCTCTATCTCGCCAAGCATTTTCTGTTCAGCGATAGCACGACCGCCGGGCTTTATGGCGGGTTCACCGCATTGGTCTATTTGACCCCGCTGGTCGGCGGGCTTCTGGCTGATCGTTATCTCGGTTCCAAGCGTTCGGTGAAGTTCGGCGCGCTGGTGATGGCCACCGGCTATTTCATCCTGTGCTTTGGCGGTGAGACCGCCAAGCCTTATGCGTTGATCGACGGGCAACGTTATACTGTTGCGGTCGAGAATGTGGCTGATGGCCCGACGAGCGGCGGCAAAGAGCAGCGTTTCGTGATCAGCGGCGCGCAGAAATTGCTGATTCAGGGGAATGACGATGGCTCGGTTGCGCTGATTGCGCCCGGTGGGCAGGTCGCGCGCACGGTCCCCAAGGGCGGATTCGAAGCCAGCGGCGAGCGGTCGCCGCTGTTTGTCGGGCTCTTGCTGCTCGGCCTCACACTGGTCGTAATCGGAAACGGCTTTTTCAAGCCCAACATCTCGACCATGGTGGGCGCGCTCTATTCGCCGGGGGATCAGCGCAAGGATGCCGGTTTCACCATATTCTACATGGGGATCAATCTGGGCGCTCTGCTCTCGCAGCTGCTTTGCCCGCTGTTGGCCGATGCGGTTGGCTGGTGGGCCGGGTTCGGTCTTGCGGCGATGGGCATGCTCTTGTCATGGAGCCTGATCCAGTTCGATGGCGGCCGTCTGGCGGGGTATGGCGAGCCGCCGGCCGATCTGGTGCAAGATCGCGCTGTGCCGATATATCTGGGCGCGTTGCTGGCGGTGCCCGTGGTCATCTTTCTGTTCCAGAACCTGATGAGCGCGCAAAGCGTGGTTCCGGGTTCCGGGATCATGGGGTATGTTCTGGCGCTGCCCTTGATGGGCCGCCTGCTGTTCGGCACATTCGTGCTCGGGGTGCCGGTCATTCTGCTGTATGCGTGGCGGACCGGCAGCCGCGCCGAATTTCAGATGATGGTCGCCGCGATGGTGCTGATCGTCTTCAACACAGTGTTCTGGACCTTGTTTGAACAGGCCGGTTCCTCGCTCACCCTGTTTGCCGATCGCAATACCGATCTTTCGGTGTTCGGGCTGTTTTCGATTTCGGCCGGGCAAACACAGTTCTTCAATGCGTTGTTTATCGTCACGCTGGCCCCGGTGATGTCGATCCTGTGGACCAGCCTTGCCGCGCGCGGCCTTGAGCCCACGATTCCTGTCAAGTTTGGCTCCGCGCTGGTCGGGGTCGGTTTGGGGTTCCTGTTCCTCGTTTGGGGAACGCAGAATGCTGGGGCCGATTTCAAAGTGTCGATCTGGTGGCTGGCCGGGCTCTATCTGATCCATTCGACGGCCGAACTGTGCATATCGCCCGTTGGCCTCAGCATGATCACCAAGCTTTCGATGGCGCGGATCGTGGGAATGATGATGGGAGTGTGGTTTCTGTCGATCTCGGTTGCACAGTATGTTGCCGGGATCATTGCCCAAGTGGCCAGCGTCGCCACAGTGGGAGGGCAGGTGACCAATCTCAAGCTCAGCCTTGATACCTATGCTGGCGTATTCTGGAACATCGGCTTGATTGCGGTCGTGATCGGCATCCTGCTACTGGCATTGTCTTGGCCGCTGAAACGGATCATGCATGGGGTAACATAAGCGCGGTTCGCGTGTTATCCGCATAAGCGTCCTCGCCGGGGGCATTTCAACCCGGCGATCCGCGACACAACAAAAACCCAGCGCAAAAGCGGCGGGATCGGGAGAATACGGATATGGGCGCGGAGATCGTCTGGCTGGTGATCAGCATGGGTGCGTTTGTCGGAACGCATTTTCTTCTCGCACATCAGCTTCGCGCTGGTCTGGTGAAGCGGTTCGGCGCAAGCGGCTTTCAGGTCATCTATTCGCTGGTCGCCTTTGCCACGTTTGGCTGGGCCGTGACGGTGTTCGGGCGGATCGAGCCGGCGCCGATGCTATGGGATGGCCAGGCGCTGATCCCGTGGGTACTGGCAACGGTTCTGACCTATGGCGTTGTTGCCTTGTTCCTGGCTTCGGTCATTGGCAATCCGGCGCTGCCTGGGGCCAAGGTCTCCGGCCTTTCCACCGTCATCCCCACAGGCGTGTTTCGTGTGACGCGCCATCCCATGATGTTCTCTTTTGCCCTCTGGGCAGTTACGCACATTATCATCGCGCCAAGTCCGCGCTCGGTCATCCTGTCGAGCGGGATCATTCTGCTCGCGCTGCTGGGGTCGCATTTTCAGGACGCAAAAAAGCGCGCGCTGCTTGGTCAGGATTGGCGCATGTGGATGAAGCGGACCTCGTTCTGGCCCGATCTATCCCAATTGGGCGGGCTGGGGCAGGCGTGGCTATGGGCGCTGCCCGTCTGGCTGCTGATCACATGGCTGCATATCCCCATGGCCCAAGTTCCGGCGGGGCCGTGGCGTTGGCTGGTTCTTCCCTGACCGGTAAACCATCCCCAACAATGGCATTGAAATCACCCGCCCGCGCATCCAAAGCGCGGTGATGACCGATTTCATACTGCGCGTTGCCACTTTCGACGACCTTCCGGGACTCAGCGCGGTGATGGATGCCGCCATCGGCGCGTTGCAGGCGGGATTTCTTGATCCCGCGCAGATCGAAGCAAGCCGCGCGGTGATGGGGCTTGATCGCCAGTTGATCGAAGACGGCACCTATTTCATGGCGCTGATCGATGGTACGATCGCCGGATGCGGCGGCTGGAGCAAGCGCGCCACGCTCTATGGCGGCGATCATAGCGCGGGCCTGCGCGAACCGCGGCTGCTCGATCCGGCGCATGAACCGGCCCGCATCCGCGCGATGTATACCGCGCCCGCGTTTGCCAGGCGCGGCGTGGGTGCTGCGCTGCTGGCGCATTGCGAGGCCGCCGCGCGCGCCGCAGGCTTTTCCGCGTGCGAGCTTATGGCAACACTCTCGGGCGAACCGCTTTATCTGCGCGCAGGTTATGCGCTGATCGAAGAGATTGTCGATGCTCGGGGCGGCGCGCCGGTGCCGCTCAAGCGGATGGGCAAGCCGCTCTAGTCACAATTCTGGCAGCGGCCGCGGATTTCCACCACCGGGCGCACATCGGCAAAGCCAGCGTGTCGTGCCGCCTCGCGCAGCGCGCCGGTCAGGCGGTCGTCGTCGAGATGCCCTGTCTGTCCGCACAAGTCGCAGATCAGGAAAATGCAATCGTGGCGGCAGCCGGGGTGGCTGTTCGCGATATAGGCGTTGGCGCTTTCGATCCGGCGCGCCAGATTGGTGCGCACAAACAAATCGAGGATGCGGTAGATGCTATTGGCTGCGACCCGCTTGCCGCGCCGCGCGCCCAAGCTTTCGGCAATGTCATAGGCTGAGGCCGGTTTGTCCAGCTCGGCCAGCGCTTCGAACACGTCGGATCGCATGTCCGTCCATTGCTCGCCCGCCGCCACCAGCACATCGCGTGCGGCACCGACCAGACTTTCGCCCGCAAAGTTGTGATGATGGTGAAGCCCGCTCATTCGCCGACAATAGGACCGGGCGGCGCAAAGTGCAATTTCACGATTGCCGCCGCCCTAGGAACCATCAGCCGCCGCCCATCAGCCAGCGGTGAACTTGTCTTTCCACAAATTGGGGAAGGTGCGCTTGAGCGCTGCGACCTTGGGCGCATCCCACCTCACGATGTAGGGATGCTCGGGATTGTGCATCGCAAAGTCCTGATGATACTTCTCTGCCGGGAAGAAGCCGCGACTAGGCTCGACCTTCGTGACGATCGGCCGTTTCCACAGGTTGAGCGATTTGAGCTGCGCCAGATAACCGGCGGTCACCCGCGCCTGCTCGCGGCTCTGCGGCACCACGGCGTTGCGATATTGCGTGCCGCTATCCGGATATTGCCGGTTGAGCTGGGTCGGGTCCGTGCCCACCCCGAAGAACACCTGCAGCAGCTGGTCGAAGCGCACGACTTCGGGATCATAAGTGATGCGCACTGATCCGGCGTGGCCGGTCGTGCCGTTGCTGACAGCTGCGTAGTCTGCATCGGCACGGCTGCCCCCGGCATAGCCTGAAACGACGCTGGTCACGCCTTTGACATGGCTGAACACCGCTTCGATGCCCCAGAAGCAGCCGCCTGCCAGCACCGCGGTCTTCAGGCCGGGGGTCTCGTTGGCTTTGACGGCGGCTTCGGGGGCGGCAACCACGCTTTCCGCCTGCGCGGATTGCGTGCAACCGGCGGCAAGCAGGCCCGCGCTCAACGCGATGGTCATCAGTCGGCGCATTATTTGGTTTCCGTGTTTGCATGGATCTGAGCAACAGCGCCCGCTTCTGCCGGGCCAGTAGCCGAAGCGGCCACTATGCCGATGGTTCCCAGCAGGAACCCGAGCGCGAGCGAGCGGAACAGATCGTTAGAGAGAAGCTTCATCTTGGCGTTTTTCCGGTTTGGTCGTGGCCGTGTGTTGCGCGCGGCAGAGGCCTCCATCTAGGGTTCGCCGCTTCCGGTTCAATAGTTACCGCATTCCCAAAAAACCTGCCCTCAAAGGGCTTGCTGCTGGCGGACGGGTCAGGCGGCGGCGCGCAATGTGACCCAGATCGGTGCATGGTCGCTGGCCTTCTCGCGGCCGCGATGGGCCTTATCAACGCCAGCGCTGAGCAGCCGGTCGGCCAGTTCCGGCGAAAGCAGCGCATGGTCGATACGAAAACCATGATCGCGCTGCCATGCGCCCGCCTGATAATCCCAGAAGGTCCACAGCCCGCCGCGCGGATGATGCAGGTCGAGCGCATCGATCCAGCCATCGCCCAGCAAGCGGCAATAAGCATCGCGCGATGCAGGCTGCATCAGCGCGTCGTCGGCCATCGCGCGCACGTCCCACACGTCCTTGTCTTCAGGGATGACGTTGTAATCGCCGATTACCAGTGCGGGCAGTTCCAGCGCCCACAGCTCGCTCATGCGCGCGCGCAGGCGCTCCATCCAGCGCAGTTTGTAATCGAATTTGGGGCCCGGCTGCGGATTGCCGTTGGGAAGATAGATGCAGGCGACGCGCAGGCCAAACACGTCCGCCTCCAGATAGCGGGCATGTTCGTCCTCGGGCTCGCCGGCCAGTCCGCGCTGCACTTCGATCGGTGCCTCGCCGTCGGCCAGAATGGCCACCCCGTTGAAACCCTTCTGCCCGTGCCAGATCGCGTGGTAGCCGATCTTTTCGAAGTCTGCGGCGGGAAACCCTTCGTCCTGCGTCTTGATTTCCTGCAGACAGGCCACGGCGGGCCGAGTCTCTTCCAACCATTCGAGCAGGCGCGGCAGCCGGGCCTTGATCCCGTTGATATTGAACGACGCGACCCTGAGCGTCACACCGCAAAGCTCGAACCGCAACCGCATCCCGAGGCAGCTTGCGGATTGGTCACGCGAAACGCCGCGCCGCCAAGCGACTCGATATACTCCACCGTCGCTCCCGCCAGCAGATCGAGGCTGACCGGATCGACCAGCAGCCTGACGCCATCGGTCTCGGCCACGCTATCGTCGGCCTGCGGGGCTTCATCCAGCTCGAACTTGTATTGAAAGCCGGAACAGCCGCCGCCCTCGACCGACAGCCGCAGGACCGCTGGCTTGGCCTGTTTCGCCGCGATCGCGGCAACGCGCGCCGCCGCGCTGGGGGCAAGGATCACCGGTGGTGTTGCTGTTATTTCGGTCATCCTGTGTTGATAGGCCGAGCGCGGGCCGCGCTCAAGTCATGATGATCGGATATAATCGTGCATCGCGGCGGCCTCAGCCTCGATCCGGTCGATCCGGTATTTGACCAGGTCGCCGATCGAGATGAAGCCGACCATCCGGCCCCCGTCGAGCACAGGCAAATGGCGAATCCGCCGCCGTGTCATCAGGCCCAGCGCGTCAAGCACCGAATCGGCCAGCGAGACCGAAATCACGGGCGCAGTCATCACTTCGCGCACTTTCATATCGAGCGCGGCGGCACCATGCGTTTTCAGGGCATAGAGCACATCGCGTTCCGAAAAGATGCCGGCGACCTCTGCGCTGTTATCCTCGACCGGCAGCGCGCCGATCCGCTGCGTCGCCAGAAGGTCGGCGGCATCTTTTACCCGGTCGTCTGCGCGGCACCGCCATACATCGCCCGTACGGCCTGCGATCATTGTCGCAATCGTCATGACATCCTCCTTTCCCCGTTATGACCAGTCTTCCGGCCCCGGGGTGGGACAGCATGACACTAAGTGCCGTTTTTCGAAAGCGATTGCCTCTGCTGCGAAGCGCAGGCATGGCGCGAGCGATGGTCAGAACCCCTCAGCCCCGCCGTTCGCCGCTCGATGAGCCGCAAAACGCTGATTTTGCATGGGCCCGCTATTTCTGGCTGATGCGCTGGATGGGCCTTGCCACGGCCTTGGTCATGGCTGCCTCGGCTGTGTATCTTTATCAGACGGTCGGCTTTGTCTCGATCCATTTCTACATTGCGACGATGCTGGGCATCGGCTTCACCATGATGCTGATGGCCAGCTTGATGGGGCTGGTCTTTCTTTCAAGCGGCACCGGACACGACGAATCGATCGATGATCCGTTTGATGGCGATATTTGGGGGGATTAGATCGGGGGCGATTGAAGCTTCGGGGCGATATCTCAAGCAGTCGCAGGCGGCTTGAGCCGGTAATCCTCCACCGGCACCCCGCCGATGATATGTTCCTGCAAAATCCGCTCCAGCACCGGCGCGGTGCACGAATGATACCAGACACCCTCGGGATAGACGACCGCAACCGGCCCGGCGAGGCACACCCTGAGGCAACCCGCCTTGGTGCGCAGCACGCCTTGCGCCCCGCCCAGCTTGAGCTCGCCAAGGCGGCGCTTCAGAAAGAGCCACGCCTCCTGCCCCACCGCGCGCGGGCAGCACTTGTCTTTGTCAGGATCGACGCACAACATGATGTGCCGCTGAGTATGAAATCCGCCCAGCAGATTCAGCACGCTTTCTGCTTCTGCTATCGTTGCTTGCGCAGGGTCGCTCATTTCATCAGCCATGGTTCGAGGAGCGTGCGAAGTGGATCGGGGAGCGCCACGGGGCGCAGTCCGTCGGTGCACACGACCGTGGTTCGCGCGGTCGCCACCGGAGCGCCGGATTGCAGCACCAACTGCTGTATCGTCCAGCTTGATGTTCCCACGGAAAGTGCAGCGGTATGGCAGGTCAGCGGGCCGGGAAAGTGCGCCTGCGCCAAATAATCGATCCCCACGCTGACCACCATGAAGCGCAGCGCGCCTAAAGCTTCCCGGAAACCCGCGCCTTGAATGAACCGCACCCGCCCGTCTTCGAACACGGCGGCCATCGCGACATTGTTGATATGGCCGTTGGGATCGAGATCGGCAAAGCGCGTGGTGATGTCATGCACAAATGCAAAGCGCGAGGGATCAAGTAGCGTGGCTTCGGGCTTCGCCATTTACCGGCCTTCCCCGCTGTTCAGCATCACATTTCGCGGCGTATCGGGGGCCGTCAGCCGCGCTTCCCAACAATCCGCGCGATTTCGGCCGAGACCATTTTGTCGACCATGGGGGGAAGGTTTACATCCAGCCATTCGGCCAGCATCGGCCGCAGCATATCGCGCACCAAGCCTTCGAGCGAGGTTTCACCAGAGCGCACGATCTGCGGCGCGGCGCCCGGCTGCGCCATCATCGCTAGCGTCGCCAGCGAGTCGCGCATCGAACCGGCCTTCGCTGCGGCCACCAATGCGGGCTCGTCCTGGGTATCAACATCGTCTTCATCGCCGAGCGGCCCACGATCATTGGCCAGAATCTGGGCGGCAACCTCGGTCAGATCGAGCACGCCAGCCCCGCGCCGCGGCGCGGTGTCAAGCTCTCTGCGGGGGCGCTCGGCGGCATCCGTGCGGGTGTCGCGCGCGATCACCTTCTTGATCGACTCAAGGATTTCCTCGACCGAGGGCTCACTGTTCTGGCGCATGGCTGCTTGTTTCCCCGAATCAGACCGCAGGTCCCGCCACACCCCGTTTACGGAACCGATGGACTGGCAACTGCCGCATCTTGCGCCGGTGTGTCAACGGTGCGCGTGGCCTTTGACGGCTGCACGTCACCGAATGACCAATCCCAGATCTTGCCGCGCACCCGCTCATAATTGATCTGCGGATCATAAAGCAGTGCGTTGTCAAAGCCGAGATCGCGCGCCTGCGCCTTGCCCATCGCCGCCAGCAGATTGAACGCGGTCACATAGGACGTGCGCCGGGCATTGATCAGGCCGCTCTGCGCTTGCAGCAGCTCCTGCTCTGCATCGAGGATATTGAGAATGGTGCGATTGCCGACCGTGTTCTCTGCGCGCACACCCTCAAGGCTGAGCGCCGCCGCATCGACTGCGGTTTGATTAAGCGCAATCGCGTCATTCGCCGCGCGCCATTGCGTATAGGCCGAGCGCACCGAGGCGATGACCTGTCGTTCCGCCGAAATGACCTGGTCCAGCGCGGCGCTCTCGGCTGCTTGCGCCTGGCGGCGCTGCGTCGCCGGAAGGCCGCCCTGAAACAGCGGGATGGTGGCGCTGATGCCGGTCTGCGCGGTGCTTTGCGATTGAGCAAAATTGCCGCCCAACGATCCGCCGCCGAGCGAGTTATAATAATTGTCGTAGTTGCCCGTGGTGAATAGCGAAACTCTCGGCAAACGCCCGGAACCGGAGGCCTTGGTGTCAAAACCTGCCGCCTTGGCCCGCTGCTGCGCCGCGATCAGATCAGGATTGCTTTCCAGCGCCGTTTGCACCGCCTCTTCGGCGTTGGCAGGAAGACCGGCCAGTGGCGGCGGCGGGAGCAGATCGACCGGCGGTTTGCCCACCACTTGTACATATGTTTCGCGGGCCGCGACCAGCGCAGCTTCGGCATTGCGCAGCGCGGCGCGCGCCAGCGCCAGCCGCGAGTTCGACTGGGCGACATCGGTGCGCGTCACATCGCCGATTTCAAAGCGGTCGCTGGTCGCCTTGAGGTTGACCTCGAGCACCTGAACATTGCCGCGATTGAGCCCGACCGAGGCCGAGGCTGTGATCACGTCCATATAGGCGGCCACCACCTGGCTGAACACGCCCGATTCGGTGCCGCGCAGCCCGGCCTGCCCGGCCTCTACCCGCACTTTGGCGGCGCGGATCGAATTCTTGACCGCGCCGCCCGAATAGATCGGCACATCAAGCGAAAGCTGGCCTGAGAAGCTGCGCGCGGGGGCGAAAAAGGCGTTGGGGCCATTCTCGAGGTTCTCGGTATGCCGCGCCGTTCCAGAAAGGCTCGGCAGCGCCGAAGCGCGTGCGATCGGCACGCCTTCATCGGTGGCGCGCTGGTTGGCGCGCGCGGCTTCCAGATCCGGGTTGCTGGTATAGGCGGCTATGAGCGCGCCGCGCAGGTCGTCGGCCAGGGCCGGCGTGATCATGCCGGCAAGCCCGGTTCCCAAGGCGAGAAACCCCAAAAAGCAACGTCGCATCAGGATCAAAAGCTCCATTGCCGGCGGGCGGCGAAGGCCGGGTGCAGCGCAAAGTCAGCTTCGCCGACACTCGTCAGGGCAATCTGGCCTGCAACCTTGCGCCCTGTGGCCAGCCGGGCGACGCCGCGCTCGATCCATCCGGTGACCAGGCGGCCATGATCGGCAAGCGCCGCTGGCAGGTTTGCGGGCACTTCCTCGATCGCGCCATCTATCAGCACGAGCGTATACGGTCCGCCCGCGCCAAGATCGTCCTGCGGATCGCACCGTGTAACATGCGCGCCCAGCGCGCCTGCGAGCGCCGCGAGGTACGCGCCGGGGCTGCCGATCACCAGCACGCGCTCGGTTTTCGCGATGGCGGCAGCCATCAACATCTGGCCATAAGCCAGCGCGGGAGCCAGCATCGTGCCATTGTCGAGCGGCACCGCGCGATCGGCATAAGCGACACTGCGACGCGCAGCGGGAACAAAGTCTTCGCGCGCTACGGCGAGGAACGCGGCGACAACATCGGGATCTGTGACCCCGCTGACGCGCAGCTGGCTATCGACCATGGCCCGCCGCGCTGTGTCCATAGGAGCTTCTGTGGTCGCGATGTCGGGCGCATGTCTGTCAGTCACGGTGATCCGATCCGTTCCGTTGTGTGGTAGCTGTATTGCATCTATAACACACCAGTGCAATCTGTTTGCATTGTGCCACTGAGGTTATCGTCAAGACGCGCCTCTAGAATAACGGCCCCATCGCGCCAAGCGCTTTGCATGCCATCGGCCAAGGCGTAAGGGGCAGAGCCAAGGCACCATCCGCGCAATCTGGCGGATGCGGGAATCAAGGAGCGGCGATCATGGGCGAGATGGTAACAATCCGCGAGGCGGATCTGATCGAGAGCGTGGCCGATGCGCTCCAGTTCATCAGCTATTTTCACCCGATGGATTATATCCGCGCACTGGGCGTCGCCTATGAGGCAGAGCAAAGCCCGGCGGCGAAAGACGCCATCGCGCAAATCCTCACTAACAGCCGGATGTGCGCCGAGGGCCACCGGCCAATCTGCCAGGATACCGGCATCGTCAATGTGTTCGTGAAATGGGGCCAGAACTGCCGTCTTGAAAGCGAGCATTCGCTGCAGATGGTGGTCGATGAAGGCGTGCGCCGCGCCTATCTCAATCCTGACAACAAGCTGCGCGGATCGATCCTGGCCGATCCCGCTTTCACCCGCCGCAACACGCGCGACAACACCCCGTGCGTGCTCCATGTCGAGATGGTGCGCGGCGACACTGTGTCGATCGATGTCGCGGCCAAGGGCGGCGGCAGCGAAAACAAGTCCAAGTTCAAGATGATGAACCCCAGCGATTCGATCCTCGACTGGGTGCTCGAAATGCTGCCGCAGATGGGCGCAGGCTGGTGCCCGCCGGGGATGCTGGGCATCGGCATCGGCGGCACAGCGGAGCATTGCATGCTGCTGGCCAAGCAATCGCTGATGGAGCCGATCGACATGGCGCAGTTGAAGAAGCGCGGGGCCGAAACCGATATCGAGCAGTTGCGGATCGATATCTTCGACAAGGTCAACGCGCTGGGCATCGGCGCGCAGGGGCTGGGCGGGCTTTCCACCATCCTCGATGTGAAAATCCTCGATGCGCCGTGCCACGCGGCGGGCAAGCCGGTGGCGATGATCCCCAATTGCGCCGCCACCCGCCATGCCCATTTCGTGCTCGATGGCTCGGGGCCAAGCTTCCTCGAAGCGCCCAAGCTCGATGAATGGCCCAATGTCCAATGGACCCCGGACAAGGCGGCCAAGCGCGTCGATCTCGATACGCTGACCCCTGCAGACGTGCAAAGCTGGCAGCAGGGCGACCGGTTGCTGCTGAATGGCAAGATGTTGACCGGGCGCGATGCGGCGCACAAGCGCATTCAGGACATGCTGGCCAAGGGCGAGGAGCTGCCGGTCGATTTCCGGGGCCGCGTGATCTATTATGTCGGCCCGGTCGATCCGGTGCGCGATGAAGTGGTCGGCCCGGCTGGCCCCACCACTGCGACACGGATGGACAAATTTATGGACATGATGCTCGGGCTTGGCCTGCTCGCCTGTGTCGGCAAGGCCGAACGCGGCGTCGCGGCCACGCAATCCATCGCGGAGCACAAGTCGGCCTATCTGATGGCGGTGGGCGGCGCAGCCTATCTCGTCTCGCGCGCGATCAAGGAATCCAAAGTCGTCGGCTTTGCCGATCTGGGGATGGAAGCGATCTACGAATTCACCGTGGAGGACATGCCGGTGACGGTCGCTGTCGATTCGGCGGGCCACAATGTCCACCAGCTGGCGCCGCTCGTCTGGCAGAAAAAAATCGCTGACGAGGGCCTGCTTACCGCCTGATCGATGCGGTTCAGGCGCGCGGGGCCAGCCGCCGGTAGCTAAGCGCTTCGGCGATGTGCACCCGCCCGATCTGCTCCGCGCCCGCCAGATCGGCGATCGTGCGGGCCACGCGCAGCATGCGGGTATAGCCGCGCGCAGAAATGCGCATGGCCTCTGCGGCTTGCGCCAGCAGCTTGCGGCCCGGCTCGTCGGGCGTCGCGTGGGTTTCCAGCAAGTCGCCGTCCAGCTCGGCATTGCTGCGCTTGCCGGTTCCTTCGAGGCGCGTGTTCTGCACCCGGCGCGCGGCGGCGACCCGCGCTGCCACTTGCTCTGATCCTTCCGCCGGCGGGGGCAACGACAGGTCGGCGGCAGACACCGCGCTGACCTCGACATGCAGATCGATGCGGTCGAGCATCGGGCCGGATATCTTGGCCTGATATTCGCCTGCGCACTTGGGCGCGCGGCTGCAGCCCAGCGCCGGATCGCCCAGATGCCCGCAGCGGCAAGGGTTCATCGCCGCGATCAGCTGAACCCGCGCAGGGAAAGTGACATGGGCATTGGCGCGCGCCACGGTCACTTCGCCGGTCTCCAGCGGCTGGCGCAGCGAATCGAGCACCGCCCGCTGAAACTCGGGCAGCTCATCCAGAAACAGCACGCCCAGATGCGCCAGGCTAACCTCGCCGGGCCGCACGCGCAGACCCCCGCCGGTTAGCGCCGCCATCGAGGCGGAGTGGTGCGGGCTGCGAAACGGGCGGGCGCGGCTGATGCGGCCATCTTCCAATGTGCCCGAAACCGAGGCAACCATTGAGACTTCGAGCGCCTCGGCCGGAGTCAGCTCGGGCAGAATACCCGGCAGGCACGAGGCGAGGAGCGATTTGCCCGCGCCGGGCGGCCCGCTCATCAGCAGATTGTGCCCACCCGCTGCTGCGATCTCGAGCGCGCGCTTGGCGGTTTCCTGCCCTTTGACCTGTTTGAGATCGGCCATGCGGCGCGGCGGCGCAACCTCGCCCGGCTCGGGCGGGGCAAGGCGCTGCGTGCCTTTGAGGTGATTGAGCAGCGAGATCAGATCGGGCGCGGCGATCACCTCGATCCCGCTCGCCCAGCGCGCCTCTGAACCCTGCCCCGCCGGGCAGATCAGACTTTTCTCGATCGACGAGGCATGGAGCGCGGCCAAGAGCACGCCAGGGCTGGAAATCACCCGGCCATCGAGCGCCAGTTCGCCCACCGCCACATAATCGCCGATGGTTTCCAGATCGACCACGCCCATCGCGGCGAGCAGCGCCAGTGCGATGGGGAGATCGTAATGCGAGCCTTCCTTGGGCAGATCGGCGGGGGAAAGGTTCACCGTGATCCGCTTGGGCGGGAGCGAAAGGCCCAGCGCGGCGAGCGCGGAATGGACCCGCTCGCGGCTTTCACCCACCGCCTTGTCGGGCAAGCCGACCACGCGAAAGCTCGGCAATCCGGGGGCAACCTGACACTGCACCTCCACGCTGCGCGCCTCCAGCCCGAGATAGGCGACCGTCGAAACCAGCGCGACCATGCGGTATTCTCCTCAGTAAGCCACCACGCTAGAGCGTTTTCGCGCCGGATGGAAACATGCGGTGAACCGATCTTAACGGCGTTTCTTGGCAAAGCCGCAAGGCGCGCGCGCAGATAATCGCGCCATGCTGAGAATAATCGTCGCCCTGTTCCTGATGCTGATGTGCGCGGTGCCCGCCGCTGCGCAGCAGGTGACGACGCGCACGTGGGTCGATGCGAACGGCACCACATGGACCGAAACCACCACCACCGAATGGACCACGGCGGGGAGCGAGCGGCTTGTTGCCGCGCCGTCCGCCGCTTCCAGAACGAAGGGAATCGCGCGCTTTGGCCCGTTTGCGGTGCTCGATAGCGGGCGTGCCGCGCTCGTGGACGAAACAGACACCGCCTCGCCCGCTGCCTTCCAAAGGATGCTGCGCGCCTTTCCGGGCATCCGCGTGCTGGAAATGGTCGATTGCCCCGGAACGGTCGATGATACCGCCAATCTCGCGCTTGGCCGGATGATCCGCGCGCATGGGCTGGCCACCGCAATCCCGCCCGGCGGCTCGGTGCGTTCGGGCGCGGTCGAGCTGTTTCTGGCCGGAGCTGCCCGTCATGCCGCGCCCGATGCCGAATTTGCGGTGCACAGCTGGCGCGACGATGATGGCCGTGAGCCGGGAGACTTCGCTGCGACTGATCCGGTCAACGCCGCCTATACCCGCTACTATCGCGAGATGGGGCTCAGTCCCCGACAAGCTGCCGCATTTTATGCCCTGACCAATTCGGTCGCCCACGATCAGGTGCTGGTGCTGCACACCGGCGATATTGCGCCTTACGCTGCGCTCGATCAGAGCCCGCTTTAACTGGCCCCCTTTAACTGGCCCCCTTTAACTGGCCTGGCTGAACTGGCTTCAGTGCGCCGCACCCCATGATCGCCCGGTGCCGATCTCCACGCCCAGCGGCACGGTAAGCGTGACAGCCGGCTGCGCCGCCATCGCCATCACCTGCTCGATCACCGGCTTCGCTGCGGCGACGTCGCGCTCGGGCAGTTCGAACACCAGCTCGTCGTGGACCTGCAGCAGCATCTTCACATCGCCCAGCCCCGCTTCCTCCAGCGCGGGCATCATCCGCGCCATCGCGCGCTTGATGATGTCGGCGCAGGTGCCCTGGATCGGCGCGTTGATGGCGGCGCGTTCGCTGCCTTGCCGCTCGGCCTGATTCTTCGCGTTGATGCGCGGAAACCACGTTTTGCGGCCAAACAGTGTTTCGGAATAACCGCGCTGGCGCACTTGCTCCAAGGTTTCGTGGATATAGCGCTGGATGCCGGGAAAGCGCTCGAAATAGCGGTCGATCATCGCTTGCGCCTCATCCGCGCTCACCCCCAGCCGCCCGGCCAGGCCCCACCGGCTGATGCCATAAAGAATGGCGAAGTTGATCGTCTTGGCGCGGCCGCGCGTGTCGCGGTCCACCGTCCCGAACATTTCCATCGCGGTGCGCGCGTGAATGTCCTCGCTGGCCGCGAATGCTTCTTTCAGTGCCGGGACATCGGCCATATGCGCCGCCAGCCGCAATTCGATCTGGCTGTAATCCGCCGCCAGCAGGACATTGCCTGGCTCTGCCACGAAGGCTTCGCGGATCTGGCGGCCGATCTCGGTGCGGATCGGGATGTTCTGCAGATTGGGGTCATTTGACGATAGCCGCCCGGTTTGCGCGCCGACCAGGCTGTAGCTGGTGTGCACGCGTCCGGTCTGCGGGTTGATCGCGGCTTGCAGCGCATCGGTATAAGTCGACTTGAGCTTCGACAGTTGCCGCCATTCGAGCACCAGCGAGGCAACCTCGGCGCCTTGCGCCGCCAGCCCTTCGAGCACCGACTGGTCGGTCGAGTATTGCCCGGTCTTGCCCTTCTTGCCGCCTTTGTAGCCCAGCTTGTCGAACAGGATCTCGCCCAGTTGCTTGGGGCTGCCAATCGTGAAGCTTTGCCCCACTTTTTCAAATATCGTGGTCTCGAGCCCCGCGATCGATTGCGCAAATTCGCCCGAAAGCCGCGCCAGTTGCTCGCGGTCAACGCGAATTCCGTTTTGCTCCATCATCGCGATCACCGGCACCAGCGGCCGCTCGACCCGTTGGTAGATCCGCATGCCGCCTTCGTCTGCCAGCCGGGGGCTGAGCAGGCGGTGCAGCCGCCAGGTCACGTCGGCATCCTCGGCGGCGTAGCGCGTGGCATCGGGCAGAGGCACCTCGGCAAACGAGATCGCCTTCTTGCCGGTGCCGACGAGGTCTTTGAACTTCATCGTGCCATGGCCCAGATGCCGTTCTGCCAGCTCGTCCATGCCATGCCCGGCGGGCGCAAACTCGCCCTTCCCGGCGTCGAGGCAAAAGCTCATCACCATCGTATCGTCGATCGGGGATACAGCGATGCCGCCGACCGCACGGCCCGCACGCGCCAGCACGGTGATGTCATATTTGATGTTCTGGCCGATCTTGAGCACCGCGTCACTTTCCAGCAGCGGTTTGAGCGCGGCCAGCGCCTCATGCCGGGGGATTTGCAGCGGGGCCTGCGCAAACATGTCCCCGCCGCCATGGCCCAGCGGGATATAGCAGGCGTCATTCGGGCCGATGGCCAGGCTCAGCCCGACCAGCTCCGCCGCCATGGCATCGAGCGCGCTCGTTTCGGTATCGACCGCAACCAGCCGGGCGGCAAAGGCGCGCGCGATCCATACCTCAAGTTGACTTAAGGTGTCTACGCATTGGTACGTAGAAAGGTCGATTTTCGGCCATTCCGGCGCGGATTGGCGCGTGCTGTCCGCGTCAATCGGGGCCGATCCTTCCGATGGCGCGGGTGCGGCGGGGCCGGCGCCCAGTTTGCGCAGCAGGCTGGTGAAGCCATGTTCGGTGAGGAAGGCTGCCAGGGGCGCTGGCGGGATCGAGGTCAGCTCGAACTGCTCGAGCGGTATGGGCAGAGCACAATCCTCCTTGAGCTGCACCAATCGGCGTGAAAGGCGCGCCATCTCGGCCTGCTCGATCAGGCTGTCGCGCAGTTTGCCCGGCTTCATCTCCGGCGCGGCGGCGAGCGCGCCTTCAAGATCGTGATGATCCTGGATCAGCTTGGTCGCGGTCTTGGGGCCGATCCCGCGAATGCCCGGCACATTGTCCACCGCATCGCCCATCAGCGCGAGAACATCGCCCACCAGCGCAGGCGGCACGCCGAACTTCTCGATCACTTCGGGAACCGCAATGCGCTGGTTCTTCATCGTGTCGAGCATGTCGCAGGTGCCACCGCCCACCGGGTCTAGGCCCACCAGTTGCATCAGATCCTTGTCGGACGAGACGATCGTCACGTCCCAGCCTTGCCGCGTCGCGGCGCGCGCATAAGAAGCGATCAGGTCGTCGGCCTCCAGACCTTCTTCTTCGATGCAGGCAAGGCTGAAGGCGCGCGTCGCGTCGCGAATCAGCGGAAACTGGGGGACCAGATCTTCGGGCGCGGGCGGGCGATTGGCCTTGTACTGATCGTACATCGCGTTGCGAAAAGTGATCGAGCCCTTGTCGAGGATCACCGCGAGATGCGTCGGCCTATCGGCCTTGTGCAGATCCTCGGCAAGTTTCCAGAGCATCGCGGTATAGCCATAGACCGCCCCGACCGGCACGCCGCTCGGATTGGTCAGCGGCGGCAGCCGGTGATAGGCGCGAAAGATATAGGCAGACCCGTCAACCAGATAGAGATGGCGGGGCGCGGCTGTTTTTGTGTCCATGACTTGGGGTGTTAGCGGGTGTGCGGCGGATGCGAAAGCGCTACGCTTGCGCCGCAGCCAAACCCGATTTGTGGCTCCCGGGCCGGGATCTACCGCCCCTAGCACGCGCCAAACAAGCGCAAAGAGGCTTCCCGTTCCGCGCGATTTGCGCAGACTTGTACAATTTATGCGTCTAATGCTTGCAAGCTGATGAATTGCTGATTAATTGGACCGCGAAGTCTACCGCAAGAGTAGGCTTTGCGTCGGGTCGTGTGCCCGTCGTGGTCCACTTCAATCCAGGGATTGTAACGCATGCGCAAGCTCCTCCTCGCCGCCGTCGCCGGCACTGCCTTTGCTCTTGTCGGCTGCTCGGAAAAGCCGGCTGAAACTCCTACGGAAGCCGCAATGGAATCGACGGAAGCCGCTATGGAATCGTCTGAAATGGCTGCCGATGCTTCGGGCATGGCTGCTGATGCTTCGGGCATGGCTGCTGACGCTTCGGAAGCCGCTCCGAAGATATAATTCCCGCTCGTCAGAGCAGGTTATAGATCAGGGGCTTGGCCGGTTTCGGTCTTGCCCCTTTTCTTTGCCTTCAAGAAACGTTGGGGCCCGCAAAAAACGACGTGGCCTGCAAAAGACCTTGGGCAAGAAAGAAAGGCTCGGCAACACGCCGAAGCAGTGCCGGGCGTCCAGAAGGGTTCGCGCATGGGCAATGCCCGCGCGATCGCGCGCTACCGGCGAACGAATTCCTGATTGGCGCCGATCAGTGGCTGGCTATAGCCGTTGTAGAGGGTCCGTGCGATCTGGGCGATGATCGCGGCATGCGCGCTATGCCCGCCCGGACCCGTTACAAAAATCGCCAATGCCAGATGCCGCCCATCGGGCAGGCGTACGATGCCCACATCATCGGTCACATCGGCCAAAGTTCCGGTCTTGTGCGCAAGGATCGCGTCCTCGGGCAGGCCCGCCCGGATGCGGTTCCTGCCCGTGCTGGTGCGGGTCATCGTGTCGAGCAGCGCGGCGCGGCTTTGCGGGGTCAGCGCGCCGCCGCGATCGATGGCATGGAGCAGCGAAACCATCGCGCGCGGCGTGCTGCTGGTGCGGACGTCGATCGTCTTGGCCGGGTCGATCCGGCCATCGTCACGCACCAGCGTGGCCATCGTGTGATCCAGCCGCTGGCCGGTAATGCCGATTCGCGAAAGCCAGGCGTTGACCCGGCCAATGCCGCCGACCGCCGCGATGAGGCCATCGGTCGCTTCGTTGTCGCTGCGCGTGATGCTGCGCTCGATCAGGTCTTGCGCAAGCAACACTTCGCCGGGGCGCACCGCCGCGACCGCGCCGCGTTCGCCGGCCGGCTGCGACACCGGGACCATCACCGCAAACTGCTGATCGAGCCGCAGGTTGCCTTGCTCAACGTCATCGAGATACGTCGCGGCAATCGCGATCTTGGCAGTGCTGGCCATCGGAAAGGGCATGTCGCCGTTCACATAGACCGCGCCGCCGCCATCCAGATCGACCGCCGCCACGCCCACGCGCCCGCGTGCCTGCGAGGCAATGCTGGCAACTTGTGCTTGCAGCATGAGGTCGCGCTGATCCTGCTCGGCCGCATGCGCACCAGACGTTGCGGCCCCTGCGTGAACCAGCAACAGCAGCGCCGCGATCAGAAACTTATGAACAGGACCCGCCATGGGAGTGGTCTACCTCGGATTACTTTACCCACTGTTACCAGATTAACCCATTGTGATAGCAGCGCAAGCTTGGTTTCACCGCCGGTCCCGCGTCCGTCTCGTTCTGCCGGATCGCCTATCCTCATTTTGCCCACAGACTTGTCACCGCCTTGCCTCGCCGCGCTTGGGCTGGGCCATTGCCCATCATCATTCCGATTGACGACTGGACTTTAATCAGCCGATTAAGGATAGTTGCGTGAGCCCGTAAAAGGGCCGCCCACCAGCGGGGAGAGAGGATCGCATGGCGGCAGACCTGCCCAGCCCGCGCGGTGAAGCGCTCGCCCGCGTAATGCGCCGCGCCGGGATGGCCGGCCCGGTTGGCGCGCTGCTGCGGCTTTCGGGCGGTGCCAATCTCGAAAGCTGGCGGTTTTCTTGCGGGGATGAAGAGTTTGTCCTGCGCCGCGCGCCGTCCGCCGCATGGATCAGCGCGCGCCCGCTCTCGATGGCGCAGGAAGCGGCGCTCATCCGCGCTGCCCGCGCCGGCGGCGTGCCCGCGCCCGAAGTCATCATCGAGCTGGCACCGGAAGACGCGCTGGGCATCGGCTTCATCATGCGCAAAGTGCCGGGCAGCGCCGATCCCGCTGCGGTCCTCGCCTCGACGCCCGCGCTTGCGGGCGAGATTGCGCAGGCGATGGCGCGCATTCATGCGCTCGATCCGGCCGAGGCCGCTTTCCTCCCCCGGCTTGATCCTGCCGAAGGGGTAGCCGGGCTTGCCGCCCAATTTGCCGAGGCGGGCGGCGATCGCCCGCTGATCGCGCTGGGCCTGGCATGGCTGCGCGCGCATCTGCCGCCGCCAGCCCCGGTGCGTGTCGTGCACGGCGATCTGCGCGTGGGCAATGTCATGGTCGAGGCCGGGCATCTGACAGCGGTGCTCGATTGGGAACTGGGCCATCTCGGCGATGGGCACGAAGACCTTGCCTATGGCTGCATGACCGTGTGGCGGTTCAGCCAGCCTCAGAATCCTGCGCTTGGGCTCACCGATATCGCCACTTTCGCCGATGCCTATGAAGCGGCGGGCGGCGAGCGTTTCGATCCGGCGCGGTTCCGGTTCTGGCTGATTTACCGCACGGTGTGGTGGGCGCTCGGCTGCCTCGCCATGGGTCAGGCCTGGCGCGGCGGCACCGACCGCTCGCTCGAACGCGTCGTGGTCGCGCGGCGCACCGGGGAGCAGGAGCTTGATCTGCTGCTGCTGCTCGAAGCCGAAGCGCCGGAGAGCGAGCGATCCCGCCCGCTGCCGCCCGCCGCGCCGCTGCTGCCCGCCCCGCAAGGCGAACCCAGCGCTGCCGAAATCCTCACTGCCGTCTCCGAATGGCTCGCGGCGGCGGTCAAACCCAAGCTGGATGGGCGCGAACGCTTCGAACTGGCCGTCGCGCAAAATGCGCTAGGGATCGTGCGCCGCGAACTGGCCGCGCGCCCGCCTGCCAGCGACCGTGCGCTCGCCGATGCGATCCTTGCCGGGACGACGACATTGGCCGAACCCGGCCTGCTCGCCAGATTGCGCCGCCGCGCGCTGGATGCCGTCACTGCCGACATGCCGAAATATCCTGCGCTGGCCATCGCCCGCGCGCTTTGGGAGAATGCCTGATGGATTTTGATCTTCCCGCCGATCTGGTGGCCTATCTCGCCGCGCTCGATGCCTTTATCGAGGCCGAAATCCGCCCGCTGGAATTGGCCGACGACAACATCCGCTTCTTCGATCATCGCCGCGAATGGGCGCGCACCGATTTCGAAGGCGGTGGGTTGCCCCGCCACGAGTGGGAGGAATTGCTGGTCGAGGCGACCCGCCGCGCCGATGCCGCCGGGCACTGGCGCTTCTCCGCGCCCAAAACTTATGGCGGCAAGGATGGCTCCAACTTGTGGATGGCGGTGATCCGCGATCATTTCGCGCGCAAAGGCCTTGGCTTGCACAACGATCTGCAAAACGAGCACTCGATCGTCGGCAATTTCCCGTTCGTGGCCATGTTCGAACATTTCGGCACGCCCGCGCAGCAGCAGGAGTTCATTTTCGGCGGGTTCGAACGCACGCGCAAGGTCGCCTTCGGCCTCACCGAGCCGCACCACGGATCGGACGCCACGCACATGGAAACCCGCGCGGTCCGCGAAACGCGGGACGGCGTGCCCGGCTGGCGCATCGATGGCGAGAAAATGTGGATCACCGGCATGCATGTCGCCACCCACTGCGCCACATTCGCGCGCACGGCGGGCGAACCGGGAGACGCGCGCGGCATCACCTGCCTGCTCGTGCCCAATCCCAGCCCCGGCCTCGTGATCGAGGAATACATGTGGACGTTCAATATGCCGACCGACCACCCCCGGCTCTCGTTCACCAACGTGTGGGTGCCCGAATCGGCGATGCTCGGGCCAGAGGGCGGCGGCCTTTCCATTGCGCAAAGCTTCGTGCATCAAAACCGCATCCGCCAGGCCGCCTCGTCGCTGGGCGCGGCGACTTATTGCATCGAGGAATCGGTGAAGTACGCGCGGGCACGCAAGCCCTTCGGCGAAGAGCTGGCGCGCAATCAGGCGATCCAGTTCCCGCTGGTGGAGCTGGCCACCCAGTGCGAAATGCTGCGGCTGATGATCTTCAAGACCGCGTGGGACATGGACCGGCTGGAGCAGCAAGAAGGCGGCCACCGCCAGATCGAGCGCCTGCTCTCTGACAAGGTCAGCATGTGCAACTACTGGGCAAACCGCCTCGTCTGCGAAGCGGCAGACCGCGCGATGCAGGTCCACGGCGGCATCGGCTATTCCCGCCACAAACCCTTCGAACACATCTACCGCCACCACCGCCGCTACCGCATCACCGAAGGCGCCGAAGAAATCCAGATG
>NZ_CAMBTS010000040.1 GCF_945870625.1 Novosphingobium sp. Chol11
GATATCGAATTCTGGGTGGGCAATCACTGCGACCCCGAATTCCTCTATGCGCGCAAGCTATAACGGGTAGCGCAGGCCCGGCGCGGCGGCTATACAACGCGCATGACATCCATCCGCCCTTGGCGCGATATCGCGCGCCGCACTTCGCGCCAGATCATGGTCGGCTCCGTTCCGGTGGGCGGCGACGCGCCGATCACGGTGCAGACGATGACCAACACGCTGACCAGCGATCCGGTCGCCACGATCAACCAGATCCGCCGCTGCGAGGATGCCGGGGCGGACCTCATCCGGGTATCTTGCCCCGATGTGGAAAGCACCGCCGCGCTCGGCAAGATCGTGCGCGCGGCGCGCATTCCGATCGTGGCCGACATCCATTTCCATTATCAGCGCGCATTGGAAGCCGCCGACGCGGGCGCGGCCTGCCTGCGCATCAATCCCGGCAACATCGGCAGCAACGCGCGCGTGGCCGAAGTGGTGCGCGCGGCCAAGGCCAATGGCTGCGCCATCCGCATCGGCGTGAACGCGGGCAGCCTGGAAAAGGACTTGCTCGAAAAATACGGCGAACCCTGCCCCGAAGCGCTGATCGAATCTGCGCTCGATCATATCAAGCTGCTGCAGGATCACGATTTCCACGAGTTCAAGGTGGCGGTGAAGGCCAGCGACGTGTTCCTCGCGGTGGCGGCCTACATGGGCCTTGCCGATGCGGTCGATTGCCCGCTGCATCTGGGCATCACCGAGGCGGGGGGATTGATCGGCGGCACGGTGAAATCAGCGATCGGCATGGGCAATCTGCTCTGGGCGGGGATCGGCGACACGATCCGTGTCTCGCTTTCGGCCGAACCCGAAGAAGAAGTGCGCGTCGGCTTTGAAATCCTCAAATCGCTCGGCCTGCGCACGCGCGGCGTGCGCGTGGTTTCCTGCCCCAGCTGCGCGCGGCAGGGCTTCGACGTGATCCGCACGGTGGAAGCGCTCGAAGCGCGGCTGAGCCACATCAAGACCCCGCTCTCGCTTTCGGTGCTGGGCTGCGTGGTCAATGGCCCGGGCGAGGCGCGCGAGACCGACATCGGCCTGACCGGCGGTGGCAACGGCAAGCACATGGTCTATCTTTCGGGCGTGACCGATCACACCGTGCAGAGCGAGGACATGCTCGATCACATCGTCGGCCTGGTCGAAGCCAAAGCGGCGGAGATCGAGGCGGCGACGAGCGATGCGGGCCAGAGTGATGCGGGCCAGAGCGATCTAGGCCAAGTGACCGAAGCGGCAGAATAATCCGCGCGGCGGCCGCGTGGCCGGGGTTCTTGGTGATTCGCTAAGCAGTTTGCGGCAAAGGTGAAGCGAAATGCTGCGCTTTCTTATCTTTGCCTGGGTGGTCATTGGGCTTGCCGCGCTCGTCGGGCCGCTGCTCGATGCCAACCCTGCGCGCGCGCCGGGCATCAAGGCCAGCGTTGGCACGGCGGCAAAGTCTGCCCGCAGCGAGGAACCCGGAACCGTGTCGCGCGGTGACGTGACCGTGATCCGGCGCGATTCGACCGGCCAGTTTCATCTCGATGTCGATGTCGGCGGCGCACAGATCACCTTTCTGATCGACACGGGGGCCGATGTCGTCGCGCTGACCGAGGATGACGCGCAGGCGCTGGGGATCACGCCCGACGCCGATAGCTTTCGCCCGATCCTGCAAACCGCATCGGGCACTGGCATGGGCGCGCCGGTGCAACTGGAGCGGATGAGCATTGCCGGGCGCGAGCTGGACAATGTGCAAGCGGTGGTCGTGCCCGATCTGCCAGTCAGCCTGCTCGGCCAATCGGCGCTGCGGCGGCTGGGCAGCGTGACCCTGCAAGGCGACCGGTTGATCATCGAGGGGTGAGGCGCATTCTGGCCGAAATCCTCCCTGTTTTCGCCATAAGCGCAAACGCGGAGGGGGACCGCCCGAAGGGTGATGGAGGGGTGACAGGAAACCCCTCCGACGTCGGCTGCGCCGCCGCCACCTCCCCATTTGTCCTTTGGAAAAATGGGGAGGAAGAGAGCGCGGGTCGCGCCGCCATTGCGACAAAGCGAGTCGCAAGCTACTCCAAGGACCGATGACCTCCAATCTCTCCATCCGCTCCGCCGGGCCTGCCGATCTGCCACTCATCGCTGAACTGATCCGTGCGCTCGCCGACTATGAACAGCTGGCGGACGAGGTGCGCTTTGACGAGGCTGTGCTGGGGGACCGGCTGTTTGGAGCGCGCCGCTATGCTGAAGTGCTGATCGGCGAGGTGGACGGCGCGGCGCAGGGGTTTGCGCTGTTTTTTCATAATTTCTCGACCTTCGAAGGCCGCCCGGGGATCTATCTCGAAGACCTGTTCGTGCAGCCCGCGGCGCGCGGCAGCGGGCTGGGCAAGGCGCTGCTGGCCAAGCTTGCGGCGCTGGCGCTGGAGCGCGATTGCGCGCGGCTCGAATGGTCGGTGCTCGATTGGAACGAACCGGCCATCGGTTTTTACCGGAGCCTCGGCGCGCAGATGATGGATGCGTGGACGGTGATGCGCGTGGATGGGGCGGCATTGGCCAAGCTGGGCACAGAGGCTGTAAAATCCGCATAAATGCTGTTAGACTGAGTTCATCGCTGGGGTGGTAAAAGCGAACGATGAGCAAAGCCAAGACAACGAGGCGCGCGGTGATCGCGGGGCTGGGTGCGAGCGCGGCAGTGCTGGCCATGCCCCGGCGCGTGTTTGCGCAAGGCTATTCGATCAGCGCGCAGCACCGCAAGGTTCTGGACGTGGCGCGCGAGCAAGTGGCGCGGGTGGCGGATCGGCTGTGGCGCACCGATATTGCTGGAATTGCAGATTTTTCGCTGCCCTCCGCGCTGCCGCGCTTTCACTTTGCCGATCTGGAAAAGGGCACGGTGCGCTCGTTCCTCGTCGCGCATGGCAAGGGATCGGACCCGGAGCACGACGGGTTTTTGAAGACATTTTCGAACGAGGTCGGCAGCCTGGCCACCTCGCGCGGGGCCTATATCACCAATGAGTGGTACGTTGGCCGCTATGGCACGTCGATTCGTCTGGTCGGGGCCGATGCGGACAATACCAACGTGCTCGAACGCGCCATTGTGCTCCACCGCGCGTGGTATGCCAATCCCGCGATGCTGGAAAAATGGGGCAAGCTGGGCCGCAGCGACGGCTGCTTCGCGATGGGCGAGGCCGATTTCAACGAAGCGCTGTGGCACCTTTCAGGCGGGCGGCTGATCTATGCCGACCGGCTGGGGCTGAGTTAACTCAAGCGTCGGCCAGAGCGGCCGGCGAGCCCGCCACGAACTTGTCGATCAGATCGCGCGCCAGCCGCGCCGGGCGCAAGGTGACCGCATCGAGGCAGCACCAACTGGATTTGACTTCGGCCAGCACGACTTCGCCGCGCTTGATGATCGTCTCGTAAAACGCCCGCGCGCCATGCACTTTCTCAAGCAGGACATGCGCGATCACCACATCGTTGAGGAAGGTCGGGCGGCGATAGGTGATGTTGTGGTTGGTCGCGACCCAGACATGCCCGGAAATTGCCTCTGCCGGGGCGAGCGCACGCCAATGATCGACCACGGCATCTTGCACCCATTTCAGGTACGACGCGTTGTTGACATGGCCCATGAAGTCGATGTCGGCAGGATCGACCGCGATAGCGAATTGGTGCGGGATAAAACTGCTCACAAGTTCTAAGGTAACACTTGATTGGCCGATTCGGTAGTGCGCAGGCCGAGTTTAATTACCTAGCGCTGCCACCCACTCTTCGGGCTTGAACCCGACCAGCAACCCGCCGGGATATTCGGCGATGGGGCGTTTGATCAGCGAGGGCTGCTCTGCCATCAGCGCGATGGCCCGCGCCGCATCAAGATCGGCCTTTTGCGCCTCATCCAGCTTGCGAAAGGTGGTTCCGGCGCGATTGAGCACGCTGCCGAGACCGGCTTGCGCGATCCACTGGGCGAGCTGCGCCGGATCGGCACCGGCCTTTTTGTAATCGTGGAAGGTGTAGGCAATGCCCTGCGCACCGAGCCACGTGCGCGCCTTTTTGACGGTGTCGCAATTGGGGATGCCGTAGATCGTGATGGTCATGCTTGATCCCATGTGAAGTGATGAACCCGGCTCGGCGTTCCGGCAAACAGGGTATAGCTTTCGTAATACGCGCTGCGCCCTTTGGCTTGCACTTGCGCGTGCGAGGCCACCCGCCGCCACGCGAGCGCGGCGGCCTCATCGACCCATTCGGACAGGGCGATGACTTCGCTATCCTCGCTGGCGTAGCTTTTGAAGCTGATGAAGCCGGGCTGCGCGCGCGACAGGGCCTCCATCGCGTCGGCGTCCAGCGCATAAGCGGCGCTGTCGATATCGGCGCGCTTGCGGTTGCGAAAGACGACGAGAAACATGGCGGCCTGGTAGCGCGCGCGGCGCGGCGCCGGAAGGTGGACATTTGCGCCCATTCGCGATTAAGCCCTCGGCCATGAGCTTCAACAGTTTCGGACATGTATTCCGCTTCACCACCTGGGGGGAAAGCCACGGGCCTGCATTGGGCGCGGTGGTCGATGGGTGCCCGCCGGGGCTGGCCTTGAGCGAGGGCGATCTCCAGCCCTTTCTCGATGCACGCCGCCCCGGCCAATCGCGCTTCACCACGCAGCGGCAGGAACCCGATGCTGTGCGCATTCTTTCAGGCACCTTCGAGGGCCGCACGACCGGCACGCCGATTGCGCTGATGATCGAGAATGTCGATCAGCGTTCGAAAGATTATTCGGAAGTTGCCAAAGCTTATCGCCCGGGGCACGCCGACTATGCCTATGACGCCAAGTACGGCTTTCGCGATTATCGCGGCGGTGGGCGCTCTTCGGCGCGCGAGACGGCGGCGCGGGTGGCCGCGGGCGGTGTGGCGCGGCTGGTGATCCCTGAGGTTACCATCACCGGCTGGGTGAGCGAAATCGGCGGCGACGCGATCGACATGGCGAACTTCGATCGCGCCGAGATCGGGCGCAATCCGTTTTTCTGCCCGGACGCGGCGGCGGCCGCGCGCTGGGAAGCGTTGGTCGATAGCGCGCGCAAGGCGGGTTCTTCGCTGGGCGCGGTGGTGGAATGCGCCGCCACCGGCGTGCCTGCGGGTTGGGGCGCGCCGCTCTATGCCAAGCTCGATGCCGAGCTGGCCCACGCGATGATGGGGATAAATGCGGTAAAAGGTGTGGAGATCGGCGATGGCTTTGCCGCCGCGCGCGGCACCGGCGAAAGCAACGCCGATGCGATGCGTCCCGGCGCCGATGGCCCGGCGTTTCTTGCCAACCATGCCGGCGGGATCGCGGGCGGCATT
Source organism: Novosphingobium sp. Chol11 (assembly GCF_945870625.1). Classification (GTDB taxonomy): domain Bacteria; phylum Pseudomonadota; class Alphaproteobacteria; order Sphingomonadales; family Sphingomonadaceae; genus Novosphingobium. Next base: position 5,308 of record NZ_CAMBTS010000040.1, read on the forward strand.
TCCACCGGGCAGCCGGTGGTGGTGCGCGTGGCATTCAAGCCAACCTCCTCGATCCTGACCTCGGTGGAAACCGTGACGCGCGAAGGCGCAGCGACCGAACTGATGACCAAGGGGCGGCATGACCCCTGCGTCGGCATTCGCGGGGTGCCGGTGGTCGAGGCGATGATGGCGCTGGTGCTGGCCGATCAGAAGCTGCTCCACCGGGCGCAGTGCGGATGAACTGAGGCTGCGTTTCGGCGCAGGCTGGGACTTTGCGCAGGGGCGCATCCTGGCCTGAGGCCCCGGCCTTCGCCGGGGGGCGGGTTGCCTAATGTTCGCGCGCCGCTAGTCTTGCCGGAATATCACGGGAGCCGAGTATCTTGGGCAAGCGACTGACACTCTACATCGTGATCGCGATGATCGCTGGCATCCTGACCGGATATGCGCTCAACCGCGCCTATCCGGCGGACAGCCCCACGCTGGTGGCGATCGCCGACACGCTCAAGCTGCTGCCCGATGTATTCCTGCATCTGATCAAGATGATCATCGCGCCGCTCATTCTGGCGACGCTGGTAACGGGCATTGCCAGCATGGGCGACAGCGCGGCGCTGGGCCGGATCGGCGGGCGGGCGCTGGCGTGGTTCATCACCGCGAGCCTGATCTCGATCACGCTGGGGCTGGTGCTGGTCAATCTGTTTCAGCCGGGCGTGGGCCTGCAATTCACCGCGACCGCGCCGGTGGAAGCGCTGGCGACCGGCGATTTCACCTTGCGCCACTTCGTGCTCGAGGTTTTCCCGGTCAGCGCGCTCGATGCGATGGCCAAGAACAATGTCCTCCAGATTCTGGTGTTCTCGCTGTTTGCCGGGGTGGCGCTGGCCGCGATCGGCGAGGAAGGCGCGCCATTGTTGCGCGGGGCCGAGGCGCTGGCAACCTTGATGCTGACGATCACCGACTATGTGATGCGCTTTGCGCCATTTGCGGTGTTTGGCGCACTGGCTTCGGTCATCGCGACGCGCGGGGTCGGGATCATTGTCACGTACGGCGTGTTCGTCGGCGAGTTTTATCTGGGCCTGCTGCTGCTATGGGTCCTGCTGCTGGGGATGGGCGGGATCTTTCTGGGCAAGCGCATTTTTCTGCTGGCGCGCTATATCCGCGAGCCGCTGCTGCTCGCATTTTCCACCGCGAGCTCGGAAAGCGCGCTGCCCAAGCTGTTCGAGCAGCTCGACCGGTTTGGCGTGCCGCGCCGGATTTCGGGGTTTGTGCTGCCTTTGGGCTATAGCTTCAATCTCGATGGCTCGATGATGTATACCAGCTTTGCCACGCTGTTCATCGCGCAGGCCTATGGCATTCAGCTGAGCGCCGGGCAGCAGGTCGCCATGCTGTTGACGCTGATGATCACTTCAAAGGGCATCGCCGGGGTACCGCGCGCCAGCCTGGTGGTGATCGCGGCGACGCTCACGCAGTTTGGCCTGCCGGTGGAGGGCATTGCGCTGCTCCTGGGGGTCGATACCTTCCTCGACATGGGCCGCACCGCGACCAACGTGGTGGGCAATGCGGTGGCGACAACCGTGATCACCAAATGGGAAGGCATGCTGCAGCCGCCGATGGACCCCGATGCCAGCGCCCCCCTGCCGCCGTTCGATACGCCCGAGCATGGGCGGCGCGGGCTGAATCTGGACCCGGATCAGTAAGAAGCCTACTTCACGAGTTCGACCGGCTGGAATTGGCCAAGGCCGCACGAGGCGCGCGCGCCCCCAATGCCGCTTTGCGGGAACACGGTGATGATGTCGGCGCTGCACAGCGGCGAGATCGAGGTAGCGTAAGTAAACGCCCGCTCGAAACCAAGGCCGTTGCAGCGATAGGGCAGGACAGTGCGATACCACTGCTTGCCGCCAGCCTTGAAATCGATCGTCCAGTCATCGCGCACCCGGCTTTCGCGGACCGACGCCAGCGGAATGCAGCTGACGGACGGCCCTGTCGGCTTGACCGCGGGCAGATTGGCGGCGTGGCCGTTCAAGCTGCCTGCGGCGGTTTGCGGGCCTCCCGCAGCTTTCGGATCAGCGCAAGCGGCCAGAGCGAGCATGGCAGCGGCGCAGGCGAGGAATTTGCAACGATCAGGGGCGGTCATGACAAGCGTTCCTTCTTTGCTCGTGGCGCTTTTGGAGTCGCCGGTTTTGCCCCCGGTTCCATGATTTTGGACTTGTAATCGCAAAGGTCAAGCACCGGGCAGCGCCAGCATTCGGGCGTACGCGCCTTGCAGATGTAGCGCCCGTGCAGGATCATCCAGTGATGCGAGCCGACGCGGAACGGCGCGGGCACTTTCTTTTCCAGCCCCCGTTCAACGGCGAGCGGGGTTTTCCCCTTCGCCATGCCGGTGCGGTTGCTGACGCGGAAGATATGCGTGTCGACCGCGAAGGTTTCCGCGCCGAACGCGCAGTTCATCACCACATTCGCAGTCTTGCGGCCCACGCCGGGCAGCAGGGTCAGCGCATCACGGTCTTGCGGCACTTCGCCGCCATGGTCCCGCACCAGAATTGCGGAGAGCGCGATGACGTTCTTGGCCTTGGCATTGAACAGGCCGATGGTCTTGATGTGCTCCTTGAGGCCCTCTTCGCCAAGCTCGACCATCTGCGCCGGGGTCGTCACTTCGCCAAACAGCGCGCGGGTCGCCTTGTTGACCCCCACATCGGTCGATTGCGCCGAAAGCACCACCGCGACGAGCAACTGATAGGTGTTGCCATAAGCCAGCTCGGTTTCGGGCGCGGGATTGGCCTCGGCCAGACGCCGGAAGAATTCGAAGATCGCCGCCTTATTCAAAGGCCGAGCACCTCGGCCATCGTGTAGCGACCCTGTGGCTGGCCGATCAGCCATTCGCCCGCACGCACCGCGCCGCGCGCGAAGATGGCGCGGTTCTCGGCGACATGGGTGAAGCTCAGCCGCTCGTTGTCGGCGAGGAAATGCACGGTGTGGTCGCCCGCCACGCTGCCGCCGCGCATGCTCGCAAAGCCGATGGTGCCGGAAACGCGTGCGCCGGTGATCCCGTCGCGGCCGCGCACTGCCTCCTTCGCCAGATGCACCCCGCGCCCGGCGGCGGCGGCTTCGCCCAGCAAGAGCGCGGTGCCCGAGGGCGCATCGACTTTCATGCGGTGATGCGTCTCGGCGATTTCGATATCCCAGTCCTCGCCCAGCCGCTGCGCCGCCTCTTTCACGAGATGGGCAAGCAGGGTGACGCCGAGCGAGGTATTGCCGGTTTGCAGCACCGGAATGCTGACCGCCGCGGCATCGATCAGCCAGTGGTGACGCTCGGCAAGGCCAGTGGTGCCGATCACGATGGGGGTGCGCGCATGGATCGCGGCATCGAGCGTGAATTCAAGCGCGGCGGGGGCGGAGAAATCGACCAGCACGTCGCTCGCCTGCGCCAGCGCCAGCGGATCGCCGCCGCCCTTATCGCTCCGGTCGATGCCGCCCGCCAGCGCATGGCCCGCCGCCGCGATCGCCTCGCGCAGCGCCGCGCCCATCCTTCCAGCGCTGCCGATAATGCCTATGCGTGCCATTGCTCATCCCGCCTTTGTTGTGCTTCATGGCCCCGATGACCAGATATCGCAACATCGTGATCCTCACCGGCGCTGGCGTTTCGGCCGAGAGCGGCATCGACACGTTTCGAAGCGCGGGCGGGCTGTGGGAGCAGCACCGGGTGGAGGATGTGGCGACGCCAGAGGGCTTTGCCCGCGATCCCGATCTGGTGCTGCGGTTTTACGACATGCGCCGCGTCGCGATCCAGACCAAAGTGCCCAATGCGGCGCATGAAGCGCTGGCGCGGCTGGACCGGGAATGGGCAGGGCGCAGCGGCGGCGGCGAGGTTTTGATCGTGACGCAGAATGTCGATGACCTGCACGAGCGCGCCGGGGCGCTCAACGTGCTGCACATGCACGGCGAGCATCTTACGGTGTGGTGCACCGCCTGCGATGCGCGGCACCGCTGGACCGGCCCGTTGATCGAGCGCCCACCCTGCCCGGCCTGCGCCGCGCCCTCGCTGCGCCCCGATGTGGTGTGGTTTGGCGAGGTGCCCTACCGGATGGACGAGATCACCGAAGCCTTGGCGCGCGCGGACCTGTTCGTCTCGATCGGCACCTCGGGCGCGGTCTATCCGGCGGCAGGCTTTGTACGGCTGGCGCGCGAACTGGGGGCGGACACCTTGGAGCTCAATCTGGAGCGCTCGCAAGGCTCGGCGTGGTTTGACGAGACGCGGCTGGGAGCGGCGAGCGTGCTGGTGCCGCAATGGGTGGGGGAAGTGCTAGGCGATTGATCCGCAGGCGTTGCACTCAGGGTCCTTGGTAATCCGCATCGTGCGCAAGCTCGGCCTCAGCCCGTCGAGCACATGGACCTGACCCCACTGCGGATCGCCTAAGGTCGCGGCGCCATCGAGCAGCACGCGCAGCGCGGCCATCGCGCCGAACGCGCCGACCATCCCGACCATCGCGCCCAAGACACCCTGATCGGCGCAGGTATCGCAATCTTCGGCATCGAACGCATCGCCGACGAAGCAGCGATAGCACGCATGGTCTGCCCGGTGCCCGGCAAAGTTCGCCACCTGCCCCTGAAACCGCCCGAGCGCGGCGCTGGTGAGCGGGATGCCGGCCGCGACGCAGGCATCGGATACCGCCAGCCGGGTGGCGAAGTTGTCGCAGCCATCGAGTACGACGTCCGCGCCTGCAATCAGTTCCCCCGCATTGTCGCGCGTCAAACGGGTTTCATGGGCGATCCCCGCAAGTTCCGGGTCGAAGGCGCTAAGCCACGCCGCTGCGGCCGCAGCCTTGGGACGCCCGATATCGCTGCTTGTGAAAATGGTCTGGCGCTGGAGGTTCGAAGCCTCGACCACATCATCGTCGATCAGCGTGAGCCGCCCGACGCCAGCACCCGCCAGATACTGCAAAGCCGGGCTGCCGATGCCGCCAAGCCCGACCAGAACGACATGGCTCTGGACAAGCCTAGCCTGTCCTGCCCCACCAACGTCGGGGAGTACGATGTGGCGGGCGAAGCGGTCGAGGCGGTCGGGGGTCATGAAAGGGAGTTAGGTTGAAAAGGAATAGAATGCGAGGGCCATTGGTGCGTGACGGATGGGTTCGGCGCTCCGGCGAAGCCGGAGTTTTGAACCGCTTCGCGGATGGCGCATACATGCGATCGGCATACGCCAAACACCCGGGAGCGCGAGGGCGATGGCCCTCGTACCTTCCCTTAATCTTCCAATTGCCTCAGCAAAGTCCGTACATCACCGTCCATATCGGCATCGCGGGTGCGCAGTTCCTCGATCAGCCGCACGGCATGAATCACGGTGGAGTGATCGCGCCCGCCGAATTTGCGGCCGATCTCGGGGTACGAGCGCGGGGTCAGCACTTTGGCGAGGTACATCGCCACCTGACGCGGGCGCACGACCGCGCGGGCGCGGCGTTTGGAGCCCATTTCGGTGCGGTCGACGCGGTAGAACTGGCAAACGGTGCGCTGGATTTCGTCGATCGTGATGCGGCGGCGGTTGGCCGAGAGGATGTCGGTCAGCTGTTCTTCGGCGAGCGCGAGCGAGACTGGCTGCCCGGTGAGCTGCGCGAAGGCGATGAGTTTGTTGAGCCCGCCGACCAGCTCGCGCACATTGCGGTTAATCGTGCGCGCGAGGAACTCGATCACATCGGGCAGCACTTGCGTGCTGGTGAAGCGAAGCAGCCGCTGTTCGAGGATCTTGCGGCGCAGCTCGATGTCGGCAGGCTGGATATCCGCGACGAGCCCCATCGAGAGGCGCGAGAGCAGGCGCTGTTCGACGCCGTCGAGCGCTTGCGGCGCGCGGTCGGCAGCGACGACGAGCCGCTTTCCGGCGGTCATCAAAGCGTCGATGGTGTGGAGGAATTCTTCCTGCGTCGATGATTTGCCGATGATGAACTGGATGTCATCGACCAGCAGCAGATCGAAGCCGCGCAGCCGCGCCTTGAATTCGATCATTTCGTTCGAGCGCATGGCCTGCACGAATTCGATCATGAAGCGCTCGGCCGAGCAATAGAAGATGCGCGCGCCGGGGCGGGCGGCGGCATAAGCATGGCCGATGGCATGGAGCAGGTGCGTTTTGCCCTGCCCGGTCGAGCCCTTGAGATAGAGCGGCGAGAACTGCGGCTGTTCAAGCGCGGCCATGCGCTGCGCCGCATTGACCGCGAGCACGTTGGCGGTGCCCGAAACGAATTCGGCAAAGGTGAGCGAGGGATCAAGGCCAGTGACCGCGGCATCCGCGCTCATCGGCACGGCGGCCAGCCGCTGCGCCGCGTGGCTGGCGCCCAGATCATTGGCGGCAATGCTGCCGACGCGCAGCTCGGGCATGGAGCGGCGGCGCGGATGGACGGTGATGCGCACCTGATTGACCTCGGTGCGGGCGATCTTCCAGGCGAGCGACAACCGGTCGGCGAACCGATCTGCCACCCAGTTGGCCGAAAATTCGGTGGGCAGGAAGAGATCGAGCGTGCCGGTTTCCTTGCAGAACGAGCCGAGCTGGATCGGCTTGATCCACTGGCTGTGGAGCTGCGGCCCGAGGTCCTTCTTGAGACCCTGGCTGATATCGGCCCAATCCGCCGCCAGATCGAGGGCATCCTGATCTTCGACCACGGCCCCCTCACGCGCTCGCTTGCTGTGGGAGAGATCGGAATAGCTTCTGCTTGCGCCGCGCGCACTTCCGCTGTTGCCAAATTCATCCATCGTCAAACCGATCCGCCTTGCCCCTTGCGCCCGCAGCATTCCCAGCCACAGGCAAAATCCACCCCTCGCGAAAAGCGCATATTGACGCCTCCCACGCATGAACGATGCATTTTTCGAAGTCCCTGCTAGATGACGAGCTTGCTATCACTGGCCCGACCTCGTTGCCGGGAAGCCATCTCTATTGGCGGATGGGATAGATTCGCAAGCAGCACTTCGCAAAAAAACTGAAATAAACCACCTTGACAGTGCGACGCCCGCACAAATCAATCAAGTATCTGAAATATATACGTTTTTACTGTAGAGACTACGAATCAAATGAAATCCGTGACTTGTGCGATCTGCAGTTTGTCACAAAGACCGTAACACCTCTGAAACAAAAAGTCCGGCTGCGCAGCCGGACTCCCTGTGGATAGTTTCTGTAATACGGCGGTTGGAAAGCTTCACCGCGTGCGAATCGGCTTTCCTGCTGCGTGCCCGGTGCATGATCGCGAGCGCGGCGCGAGGTCGCAAATACCCTCAGCCAGCAAGCCCGCGCAAGGAACGAATCAGAGCGCTCCGACGCGCTTCGACAGCCGCGACATCTTGCGGGCCACGGTGTTCTTGTGCAGCACGCCGCGCGCCACGCCGCGCGCCAGCTCAGGCTGCGCCGCCAGCAATGCTTCGGAGGCCGCCGCCTTATCGCCGCCAGCGATCGCGGTTTCGACCTTCTTCACAAAGGTGCGAATGCGCGACAGGCGGTTCCCATTGATTTCAGCGCGAACGGCGTTGCGACGGATGCGCTTCTTGGCTTGCGGCGTATTGGCCATGATTGTCCTGTTTCTCGATAGTGGGCATCCCGCCGAAACGGAACGCAAGAGTTGGTTGCAATGGGCGCAGGGAGACCCCTGACCCACCGGAAGAAGGCGCTAGTATCGGCGAGCCAGCGAATCGTCAACTGATTCAGCAAAACCGGCGCCGCCAAACCGCAGCGAGACGCAAAAACCGCTTACAACAGCGGCCGCAGGCGCAGTTGCAGCCCGTCGCGCGGCTTGGGGATCGGCCAGGCTTGCCACGCCGGTGCATAGCCCGGGGCGACGCCGAGTTCGTAGCGCGTCAGGATATGGTGCACGAGCACTTTGACCTGCATATAGGCAAAGTGCAGGCCGAGGCACATATGCGCGCCGCCGCCGAACGGCACCCACGCGTACTTGTGGCGCTTGGCGACTTCTTCGGCCGTGAACCGCAGCGGATCGAACCGCGCAGGATCGGGCCAATGCGCCGGATCGGCGTGAATCGACGCCGCGCTGATCCCGACGCCGGTGCCAGCGGGGATGCGGAAACCGCCGAAGCTGAAATCCTTCAGCGCCCGGCGCGGCGTGGCGGGCACCGGCGGCAGAATCCGCAAGGCTTCCTTGAACGCCATTTCGGTGAGGACCATCTGGCCCAGCGCTTCGAACGGGAGCGGCCGGGCATCGCCGCCAGCCGCCGCGCGCGCTTCGCCGCGCAGCTTTTCCTGCCATTCGGGATGCTGCGCCAATTGCCAGATCAGCCCGGTCATCGACGATGTGATCGTATCGTGCGCGGCCATCATGAGGAAGATCATGTGATCGACGACCAGATCTTCGGGCAGCAGCGCGCCATCATCGCGCGTTGCCAGCGCAAACTGGCTGAACATATCCTGCCCCGGATCGGCCCGCCGCTGGCGCAGCAGCTGGGTGAAATAGGCGACCATCATCCGCCGCCCGGCAACGCCCTTGCCCATCGCGGTGAACGGCAGCGGGCGGCGCACCGGCGCGATCGAGGCCTGCACCATATCGACAAAGGCGCTATTGAGGCGGTCTGCCTCAGGCCCGAGCGGCAGGCCGAGAAAACTGGTCGCGGCCGTTTCGAGGGTGAGCGCCTTGATCGCGGGATAGAACGCCATGGTCCCGGTTTGCGCGGCCCCGGCACCCCAGCTTTGCGTGCCGCGCGCGATATCGGCATTGAGCAGCGCGCAATAATTGCGCATCGGCTCTGGTTTGAAGGCGGCGGAAAGCGCGCGCCGATCCAGGCGGTGCATATCGAAATCAAGCAGCATCAGCCCGCGCGGAAAGAGCAGATTGAGCACCGGACCCCAGCCTTGTTCGGAGGAGAAGATACGCTCGCGATCGAACAGCACCAGCTCGTTGGCGTCTGCCCCCACCAGATTGACCATGCGCCGCCCGAAGCTGCGCGTGCGGTAAACCGGGCCGTACCGCGCCGCCATGCGCTCGGCAAAACCGATCGGATCGGCCAGCTGGGTGATGGTCGTGCCGACCAGCGGCCAGCCGTCGGTGCCCGGAATAGGATCGAGCGCATCGGCTCTGGGCGGGCGGGTCCAGTGCGGATTGCCGCGCTCGTTCTGAATATCCTGGGGCCGACCGGCTGCGATGCTCGCCATGAAATGTCCTTGCGTATCCGGTCATGCTTGCCACAATTGCGGCCACTGGCCAAGGCTGGCCCGCGCGTGCCGGCTAAATCCAGCCCGCCAGCTCGCGCCGAACCAGCGCTTCGAGCATGTCCATCCCCGCCTCGCCGGCATTGAGACAGGTCAGCGCCGCAAAATCCGTGCCCCCGGCAGCGATGAAATCCTCGCGCCCGCGAATGCCCAGTTCCTCGATCGTCTCAAGGCAATCGGCGGAAAACCCGGGCGCCGCCACGGCGACCCGGCGGGTGCCTTTGCGCGCCTCTTCGAGCAGGACGGTATCGGTCGCTGGTTCGAGCCATTTGGCCCGCCCGAAGCGCGACTGGAAACTGGTGACGATGCGCATGGCGGGAAAGGCGGCGCTGAGCGCTTGGCCCAGCAGCCGCGCGGTCTTGTGGCAATGGCAATGATAGGGATCGCCAAGGTGCAAGGTGCGCTCAGGCATGCCGTGAAAGCTGAGCAGCAGCAGCTCGGGGTCAAAATCGAGTGCGACCAGCTGGCGCGCGATATCGCGCTGAAGCGCGGCGATGGCCAGCGGATCATCATGATAGGGCGGCAGGGTGCGCAAGGCTGGCAGGCGGCGGCTGGCCTTGATCCAATCAGCCATGGCATCGAGCACGCTGGCCGTGGTAGCCCCGGCATATTGCGGATACATCGGCGCGACAAGAATGCGCTCGCACCCGGCCGCCAACAGCGCATCGAGCTGGCGGGAAACCGCCGGATTGCCATAGCGCATCGCCCAATCCACCACCACGCCCCCGCCCAGCCGGGCTTTCAGCGCGTCTGCCTGCGCCGCCGTATTGGCCGCCAGCGGCGACCCATCCTTGGTCCACACTTGCGCATAGGCATGCGCCGATTTGGCGGGACGGGTGCGCAGCACGAAGCCGCGCAAGATCGGCTGCCAGATGAGCCACGGGATCTCGACCACGCGGCGATCCGAGAGGAACTCGCCCAGATAGCGCTTAACCGAGCGCGTATCGGGCGCGTCTGGCGTGCCCAGATTGACCAGCAGGACGCCGATCTTGCCGGTGAGAACAACGGGATGATCCGCAGGCTTGGCCATGATCGGCGCAAGAATCGGCGCAGGAGTTTTCGGCGGTGTCACAATCTCCGCTGGTATCCCGATTTTCGATGGCATCACAGTCGGCATCGGTGTCACAGGCCCTCAGAAAGCAGGGGAAGCCGCCGAAAGCGGAGCCCAGTGGCAGAAAACAGCGCGTTGGCGATGGCAGGGGCGACCGCAACCGCAGCGATCTCGCCTGGATCGAACGGTTGCTCGTTCGATTCGGCAAACGCAATATCGATTTTGGGGCAATCGGCAAGCAGCGGGAGGCCAAGCTGGGCAAGCCGCCCGTTGGTGGGCAGGCCTGCGTGATAGCTGCTCGACCCGCCAATCGCCTGTGCCAATCCGAAAAGCAGCCCGCCTTCGACTTGCTGGCGCGCCACATCGACGTTCACGATCCGGCCGATATCGACATAGGCGGTAAGCTGTTCGACCCGCACCGCGCCGGCTTCCTGGCGCGCGGTGGCGACCACCGCGATGAACCCGCTGCGCAGTCCTTCGCCAGCTGCGAGGTCCATCCGGTGGCAGGCAATGCCCTGGCCGGAGGCATCGGCACCCCCGCCCCACATCGCCAGCCGCGCTGCGCCGGTGAGGCAGGCGGCAAGGCGCGGTTGCCCGCCAAGCATGCCGACGCGAAACGACATCGGTTCGCGCCCAGCAAAATGCGCGCACTCATCGATGAAGCTTTCGGTGATGAACGCGCTGTAGCCATGCGCATTGCCGCGATAGCGCGCGGTGGGCAGCGCCAGTGCAGCGGGCACATGCTCGACCGCGCGCTCGGGGATGGCATAGAGCGGATACGCCCCTTCGCAGGCGAGGGCATCGGATTTTCCGCGCACCGCCGCCAGCGCATCGGCGGCGGACAGTTCGCCGAGCAGCCGCCCGCCCGCCTCCTGCGCCGTGGCCGGCAGCGCCATGCGCGTGCGCCAGCCAAGCAATTGCTGCTTCCCCGGGCCAAAGGCCGCCGAGACCAGCGCCGCGACCGGGGTGCGCGGATAGCTGCTGAGCGATTCCTGCCAGCGCGACCACATCACTTGCACAGGTCGGCCGGTCACTTTGGCCAGCGCCGCCGCTTCGCCGGCAATCCGCATATCGAGCCGCGCATCGAAGCTGCCGCCCGCATGCATCGGATAGACGATCACATCGCGGCGGCGCACGCCCGCCGCGCGCGCCGCCGCGCGCCGCGCCATCTCGGGTGCTTGGGTGGCGATCCACAGATCGAGCTTGCCCCCGCGCAGCCGCGCCGTGGCAGTCGCGGTTTCCAGCGGCGCATGCAGGGCAGGCTCGATATCATAGCGCGCGGTCAAAGTAGGGTTGCCCGCGCCGGACGCGGCCAGCAAGGCATCGGGATTGCCATCGGCGGCGACGCGGACCGCCGCGCCTTTGCGCAGCGCCAGATCGAGCTGCTGCTCGATCGCGCTGGAATCGGCGATCCGGCCGACCGCCTTGAACCGCGGCTCCATGGCCGCCACCGCCTTGCTCGCCGCATGCCAGGTGGTGGCCACTGCCGCGAGCCAGCGCCGGGTGTGCACTACGCGAACCAGCCCCTTCACCGCTGCGGCGGCCTGCTTGTCATAGCTGGCGAGCACGCAATCGCCCTGCGGACCATGGGCGACCGCAGCATAGAGCATATCGGGCAAGCGCACGTCGCCGGCAAAGACAAAGCTGCCATCGACTTTGGCAGGCAGATCGAGGCGGGGAAAGCGCGGCGGCGCGCCTTCGGGAAACCGCCCAGGCCTTTCCGCCGCAGGAACCGCGCGCAGCACGGGCGGATCGGGCGGGGCGAAGCGCATCATATCGGGCAATAGCTCGGCAAATGCCAGCTTGCGCCCGGACTGGCCAGATCCAGCCTGCACAACGCAGTGCCCCGCCGTGTCGCAGGTTTCCCATGCCACGCCCCACTTTGCCGCCGCCGCCTGCATCAGCAGCGCGCGCAATGTGGCGGCGGCGGCGCGCAGGGGCGCTTCGAAAGCGGCGAGCGCGGTGCCTTCGGCAGTGATCATCATCGGCTCGTGCTCTGCCTCACGGCGCGCGAGCGAGGTACCGGGCGTGCTCGCAAGGGCACCGGCCAGCGTTTCAGCCAGAGCGGGCAGGAACGGCAACCACGACGGCGCCCACAGCGCCGCCCAGCGCGCGGCGAGCACCGGATCGCCATATTGGCGCGCAATCGGCGCTGGTTCGATCCCCATCCGCCGCCAATCCGCGCCCAGCTCCACCGCGACGATCTGGGCGGCAAGCGTGGTGATGCCCTGCCCCATTTCGCAGACCGGCACCGCCACGCTGATCGCTCCGTCCTTGGCGATGCGGATGAAACTGTCGATCACCTCTTCGCCCGCGCCCGCCACCAGCGCGCTGGCATAGCGGCGGGGCACGAACTGGAAGCCGAGCACGAGGCCGCCCGCCGCGCCCGCGCCGATGAGCAGGCCCCTCCGGCTTATTCTGAGCGCAGTCCGTCTGGGCGCAGTCAATTTGGGCGAGTTCAATCTGGGCAAGGCGCGCGCCAAGGCTTCAGCGCGGTGTATCGAGCCAGGCGAGCACTGCGCGGGCAATGCTGATAAATGCCTCCGCCGGTGCGCCGTCGCCCGCCGCCGGGGGATGCCCGGCGTCGCTTTCGCGGCGGATCGCGAGATCGAACGGAACCCGCCCGAGGAACGGCAGCCCCATGGCCATGGCGGTCGTCTCTGCGCCGCCCATGCCGAAGGGATCGCTGGCTTCGCCGCAATGCGGGCAGATGTAGCCCGCCATGTTTTCAACGATGCCGATGATCGGGACCTGGCCCTGTTCGAACAGACCGATCGCGCGCGCCGCGTCCATCAGCGCCAGATCCTGCGGGGTGGAGACGATCACCGCGCCGACCGGCTTGTATTTTGACAGCATGGTGAGCTGGACATCGCCGGTGCCCGGGGGGAGATCGACCACCAGCAGTTCGGCGTCGCCCCAATGCGCATCGATCAGTTGTTCGAGCGCTTTGCCCAGCATCGGTCCGCGCCATGCCACGGCTTGTCCGGCTTTGATCAGGTGCCCCATCGAGAGCATCGGCACGCCGAACGGACTTGGCACCGGGATCAGTTTTTGCCCTTCGGCCTCGGGGCGGCGGCCTTCGGTGGCCATCAGGCGGGGCTGCGAGGGGCCATAGATATCGGCATCGACCAGCCCGACCTTGCGGCCAAGCCGCGCCATCGCCACCGCCAGATTGGCCGCCAGCGTGGATTTGCCCACCCCGCCTTTGCCCGAACCGACCGCGATGATCACGCGCGCGCGCTTTTCAGCGGTCATCGCCACACGCACCTCGCGAGCGCCCGCCTCGAGCGCCGCTTCGCGCACCGCTTGCTCCAGCGCGTCGCGCGCCTGCCGGTCAAGGCCGCCAACCTCGAGCACCAGCACCGCGACATCGTCTTCGCCTGCGCGGACCTGCGCGGCACGATCACCGGCTACGCCGCGCACGGCTTGTTCCAGCACGCTTTGCTCCAAACTCACACCAACGTCCCTTTTATGGGGCGAGGATTGCCCCTTCGGACCAAGCCCTAGCAGAGGAAAATTGGCAGCGAGACCCTGTTTTTCGGGCGCGCTCGTGCCTATAAGCGGAACATGAACAATTTCGGTGGACGTTTGTCGTGGATCGGCCTCGCTATGGCCGGCAAGAAGAGCCCATGGGGCGGCGCAAGTTCAGGCGGCGACAACCCGCCGGAAGACGGCACCGAAGGCAGCGATGATTCTGGCTCTTCACCTGAAAGGCCCGCACCAGATCGGCCCACACCAGATCGGCCAGCGCGCGCCGAGGGCCAGAACGGCCCGCGCAACCCGTGGTTGCCGCCCGCCTCGCCCGAGCGCAAGCGGCCGCCCAATATCGAAGACCTTTTTCGCCGGCGCGGCGGCGGCGGTGGCGGCGGGCCGATCCCCTCGTTCAACCTGCCGCAGCGGCCGGGCGGCGGCTCGTGGATTCCGGTGGGCGTGGGTCTGGTGATCCTGCTGTGGCTGAGCGCTTCGATGGTCCACCGCATCGCGCCGCAGGAAAAGGGCATCGTCACCACCTTTGGCGCTTATTCGAGCACGCTTTCCTCTGGCGTAACATTCACGCTGCCCTGGCCGATCCAGTCGGTGCTCGTCAAAGACGTGACTTCGATCCGCCGGGATTCGATCCCGGAAGGCGAGGGTGAGAAGCTGATGCTGACCAGCGACCAGAATCTGGTCGATCTTACGTATCTGGTGCGCTGGAACATCAAGGACTTGAAGCTCTACACCTTCCAGCTGGCCGAGCCCGACCGGACCGTGCGCGAAGTGGCCGAGGCTTCGATGCGCCAGTCGCTGGCGGAAGTTTCGCTCAACGATGCGATGGGATCGGGCCGTGCCACGATCGAGCAGAATGTGCGCGAGCGGATGCAGCAAGTGCTCGATGCTTATCGCTCGGGTGTGAAGATTCAGGGTGTCGAGATCAAAAAGACCGATCCCCCTGCCAAAGTCGTCGATGCGTTTAAGGACGTGTTAGCAGCGCAACAGGACGCACAGAGCGAAGTAAACCGCGCCGAAGCCTGGGCGCAGCAGCTGACAGCTAAGGCCGAAGGCGAATCCACCGCATTCGACAAAGTCTACAACCAGTACAAACTGGCCCCCGAAGTCACCCGGCGGCGCATGTATTACGAAACCATGGAGCGGGTGCTGAGCCAGACCGACAAGGTGATCATGGAAGCGCCGGGGGTGGTGCCCTACCTGCCGCTGCCGCAGATGAAATCATCCGCGCCAACCCCGATGCCGACGCAGGGACGCTGACATGGAACAGATCTGGGATACCTATCGCAATACGATCATCGTCGCCGCTGTCGCGCTGATTGCGCTGCTCAGTTGCCTAACCGTGGTGAGCGAGACGGAACAGGCCGTGATCGTGCGGCTGGGCGAGCCCAACCGCGTGGTCAACCGCTTTCGCCCCAATGCCGATTTCGGGCAGACGGGCGCGGGCATCGTGCTGACCTTGCCGTTCATCGAGCAGGTCGTGCGGATCGACAAGCGCGTGCTCGATGTCGATCTGGAGCGCCAGCAAGTGACCTCCGCCGATCAGCGGCGGCTCGAAGTCGATGCATATGCCCGGTTTCGGGTGATCGATCCGGTCAAGATGTACGAGACTGCGGGCTCGGTCGCCAAAGTCGCCGAACAGTTGCAGCCGATCCTCAACTCGGTGCTGCGGCAGGAACTGGGCAAGCGCACGTTTGCCTCGCTGCTCACCGCGGATCGCGGGCAGGCGATGATCAACATCCGCAAGGGGCTGGATAAGGAAGCACGCGAATATGGCTCGCAAGTGATCGATGTGCGGATCAAGCGTGCCGATCTGCCCGATGGCGCGCCGCTCGAATCGGCGTTTACCCGGATGGCCTCCGCGCGCCAGCAAGAGGCGACGACAGTGCGCGCCAAGGGCCTCAAGAACGCGCAGATCATCCGCGCCCAGGCCGAAGCCAATGCGGCCAAGACCTATGCCGCCAGCTTTGGCCAAGACCCGGAATTCTATGATTTTTACCGCGCCATGCAAAGCTATGACCTGACTTTCGCGCAGCAGGGCAGCAACACTTCGCTCGTGCTCTCGCCCGACAACCAATATCTGAAGCAATTCAAGGGCAAGTAAACGGGCAGGCGCATCCATTCAAATCCGGTTCAGGCGTCATCCTGTGAATTGCGGCCAAACTGGAAGGGCGGTTTCTTCGCCGCAACTTCCAACAGTTTGGCCCTGAGAATTTCGAAAGAGGAACAGCAACGTGCGATATGCTTATGGATTGACGACGGCGATGCTGCTTGCTGGCAGCGCAGCGACTTTGGCAACGGGCTTTGCGGCGGGCGCGCAAGTTGCGCAGAATGAACCCGCGCAGATGCAAACCGTTGCCCCGCGCATCGGCGCCCCTTCCAGCTTTGCCGATCTGACCCAGCAATTGCAGCCCGCAGTGGTCAACATCTCGACCCGCCAGCGCGTCAAAGTGCAGAACAACAACCCGTTTGCCGGCACCCCGTTCGGCGATCTGTTCGGCGGCGCCCCCGGCGGCGGCGCGCAGACGCGCGAGGCGCAATCGCTGGGATCGGGCTTCGTCATCTCGGCGGATGGTTATGTCGTGACCAACAATCACGTGATCACTGCCGAGGGCACGGGTGAGATCGAATCGATCACCGTGACGATGACCGACGGCGTCGATTATGCCGCCAAGCTGATCGGCCGCGATGCGGCATCGGATCTTGCCGTGCTAAAGATCACCGGCACCAAGCCCTTCCCGTTCGTCAAATTCGGCGATTCGCACAATGCCCGGGTGGGCGACTGGGTGATCGCGATTGGCAACCCCTTCGGCCTTGGCGGCACAGTCACCGCCGGGATCATTTCAGCGGTTTATCGCAACACCGGCGCAGGCGGCGCTTATGACCGGTATCTGCAAACCGACGCCTCGATCAACCGGGGCAATTCGGGCGGGCCGATGTTCGATATGGCGGGCAACGTGATCGGGATCAACAATGCGATCTTTTCGCCCACCGGCGGCAGCGTGGGGATCGGCTTTGCCATTCCGGCGGAAATCGCTGCGCCGATCGTTGACAAGCTGCGCAAGGGTCAGGCGATCGAGCGCGGCTATCTGGGCATTCGCATCCAGCCGCTTTCCGAAGATCTGGCCGCCAGCCTCGGCCTGCCCAAGAAGCGCGGCGAGTTCGTCCAGTCGGTCGAGCCGGGCCAGGGCGCGGCCAAGGCCGGGCTTGAGCCGGGCGACGTCGTCGTGAAAGTCGATGGCCGGGAGATTACCCCCGAGCAGACCTTGTCGTTCATCGTGGCCAACACCGCGCCGGGCAAACGCATCCCGGTCGAGCTGATCCGCAATGGCCAGCGCATGACGGTGCAGGCGGTGGTCGGCAAGCGGCCGAGCGAAGAAACACTGGCCAAGGCGCAATCCTTCGATCCCGACCAGCAGGGCGAGGAGGGCGGCATGCCCGGACCCGGCGCCGACAAGCAGACCGGGACCATCGTGCAACAAGCACTCGGCTTCGCCGCGATCCCGCTGACCCCGCAGATCGCGCGCCAGCTGGGGGCCAACGAGGGCACCCGCGGCGTGGTGATCACCGCGATTGACGATGTGGCTGATGCGGCGACCAAGGGCCTGCAACGCGGCGACATCGTGCTCTCGGCAAACTACAAGCCGCTGGTAACGATCGCCGATCTGGAAGCGGTGGTGAAACAGGCCAAGTCCGAGAACCGCGAAGCGGTGCTCCTGCGCGTCCAGCGCCGGGGTCTGCCAGCGAGCTATGTGCCGATCCGGCTGCGGTAAGCTTCCGCTAGGTGTTACAAGGAAAAGAGGGCCTGTGATGGGCCCTCTTTTTTGGCGGCTGTGTTGCTTGCCAACGGAACGCCGGAATGACTGGCATTGTGTGGAATTCTGCCGTTGCCACTCAAGCCGACGCGACTAAATTGCCGCCATGCAAATGATTGACCTGAACGGTGCAGGCTGGCGCACAAAGCAAGACTTCTATGATGCACTTGCTGATGCGTTGGGCAGCGTCGATTGGCACGGACGAAACGCCGACGCATTTCTCGAAACGATGGTCTATTTCGTGGACCTTAACCGCGTACAGCCGCCGTATCGGGTGGTGATCAGCGATGCGTCAGACGACATGCGGCAATTTCTTAATGATTTCGCATCTTGGGTTCAAGAAGCCCGCGATGATCGTAAGACCAACCCCGAGTGGGGAGACGATGTCGATGTTGCCGTTGTCGTCGCGTAGAGCACGATGGTCGGATTTGGGTCGTCTCCTGCGGATCTGCTGCTGTGCCGGGGACTAGAGCGTTTTCCGATCATTCTGGATCATAGCCACACGAACTGAAGTAGTTGGCGCATTCGTCCGGCTTGAAGATGTCAACGAGTCTGCCGATGAGGTCCCACAGGCCGGAGACGGTTCGTTCGCCTGCTTTGCGCAGCATGGCCTT
>NZ_CAMBTS010000041.1 GCF_945870625.1 Novosphingobium sp. Chol11
GGTTATAACGGAAAAATATCTGCTGCGCAAGTTATCCTTGGCAAAAGCCGGTCCGGCCACCGCCGACGATAGGAAATTCAAGTAACCTTCGGCGCGGGCGCACCGCGCAGCAGGCCTTCAGTGCTAAGATCTTCGTCGAGATCGGGCCAATGAATACCGAAGCCCCCCGCGCAGCGCTCCCAGTGGGCGCGCTGGTGGGGCGTGCCCTTGGCGAGGCGTGGATACCATGCCAGCGGCGCGGAGATGGTGCGGCCATCCATGAGATCGACGACGATGCTGTCTTCGGTGCAGCGCACGTCGCTGACCCGTTCGTCAGCGATCCGCTCCAAAATACTCATGCCAAGCCTCCGTCAGCAGGGTGCGATGTTCTGCGGCCAATGCCAGTATGACATTGATCTCTTTCGGACGAAAGCCGCGACTTCCGGCCAGTTCACCGCTGCCCAGCCAGACCTTTGCGGTCGCATCGTCGCGGTCGATATGCACGTGCGGGGGCTCATTGGGTTCATGGCTGAAGAAATAGAACCTGTATGGGCCAACCCGCACGACGTTTGGCACTACTCCGCTGCTGGCAAATACAGCTCGCTCCCAGCCAGCCGGTATTTTTCGCTCATCTCCGCCATGCCCTTCTCCGCCTCTTCGGCAGCGAGGAAGTTTTCCAGCGGCTGGTTCTGTTTGGCGGCGAATTCGCGGACTTCCTGGCTGATCTGCATCGAGCAGAACTTGGGGCCGCACATGCTGCAGAAGTGCGCGGTTTTCGCGCCTTCTGCCGGGAGGGTCTGGTCGTGGTATTGTTCCGCCGTGTCTGGATCGAGGCTGAGGTTGAACTGATCGCGCCAGCGGAAATCGAAGCGGGCGCGGCTGAGCGCGTCGTCGCGCATGCGCGCGGCGGGGTGCCCCTTGGCGAGATCGGCGGCGTGGGCGGCGAGCTTGTAGGTGACGACGCCGACTTTGACATCGTCGCGGTCGGGCAGGCCGAGGTGCTCCTTGGGCGTGACGTAACAGAGCATGGCGGTGCCGAACCAGCCGATCATCGCCGCGCCAATGCCGCTGGTGATATGGTCATAACCCGGCGCGATATCGGTGACGAGCGGCCCCAATGTGTAGAACGGAGCCTCGCCGCACACCTCAAGCTGCTTTTCCATGTTCTGCTTGATCTTGTGCATCGGCACATGGCCGGGACCTTCGATGATCACCTGCACGTCCTGCGCCCAGGCGCGCTTGGTGAGTTCGCCTAGCGTGTAAAGCTCGGCAAACTGGGCTTCATCGTTGGCATCGGCGACGGAGCCGGGGCGCAGGCCGTCGCCCAGCGAATAAGAGATGTCGTAGGCCTTCATGATCTCGGTGATTTCGTCGAACCGGTCATAGAGGAACGATTCCTTGTGATGCGCGAGGCACCATTTGGCCATGATCGAGCCGCCCCGGCTGACGATGCCGGTGACGCGCTTAGCGGTCATCGGCACATAGGCGAGACGCAGCCCGGCGTGGATGGTGAAGTAATCTACGCCCTGTTCGGCCTGTTCGATCAGGGTATCGCTGAATATCTCCCAAGTGAGGTCTTCGGCCACGCCGCCGACCTTTTCGAGCGCCTGATAGAGCGGCACGGTGCCGATCGGCACGGGCGAATTGCGGATGATCCATTCGCGGGTGTCGTGGATATTGCGGCCGGTGCTGAGATCCATGACGGTGTCTGCGCCCCAGCGCACCGACCACACCAGTTTGTCGACTTCACTGGCGACATCTGAGGCTACGGCGGAGTTGCCAATATTGGCGTTGATCTTGACGAGGAAATTGCGCCCGATTGCCATTGGCTCGCTCTCGGGGTGATTGATATTGTTGGGGATGATGGCGCGGCCGCGCGCGACCTCGTCGCGCACGAATTCTGCCGTTACGTAATCGGGGATCGACGCGCCCCAATCGTTGCCGTCGCGCGCGGCGGCTTCCTTCAGCTGCTTGCGGCCAAGGTTTTCGCGGATGGCGACATATTCCATCTCGCGGGTGATGATCCCTTGGCGGGCATAGTGCATCTGGCTGACATTGCCGCCGGCCTTGGCGCGCAGCGGGAGCTGGGGGACATGCGCGAAGCCGGGCACGCCGCCTGACCGGTCAGGGCCAAGCTGGCCATTGTCTTCGGGCTTGACCGCGCGGCCCTGAACCTCTTCGACATCGCCGCGCTCCAAGATCCATTCGCGGCGCAGCTTGGGCAGGCCGGCGCTGATGTCGATGGGCACGGCGCTATCTGTGTAAGGGCCAGACGTATCATAAACCCGCAGCGGCGGTTCGCCAGCGGAAGGTTCGAGCGCGATCTCGCGCATCGCGACGGTCATGCCCGGAAAGCGCGGCGATTCCACGTGGATCTTGCGGCTGCCGCGAATGGGGCCAGTGGTGACGTTGACCGGCTCTACCGAGGGGGCAATTTCGAGGTGTGAATTGATATCGGCCATATGCGCGCTCCAACATTCTGGACGGACGGGGGGCGCGGATACCGGCCCTTCCCTCCGCCCGTGCTAACGGGTTCAGGTTCGACGGGTCGTGGGCTGCGAAACCCACCTCTCAGCCAATCTTGTCAGGCCTTCGCAAACGGTTGCCAAGGCCCGGCGGCTCCCCGGGGTGTGCTCGGTTTCTAGAGGCAAATCGAACGCCCGTCCACTGCGAACGCTTGCGTGAAACCGGCGCAATCTCCGCTGGACTTTAACCGATCGCTTAAACATACTTGCGCCAAGGCTCCGCGAACCGAACCGGCGGGCCAACGGAGCAGGACATGGCCAGCCAGATGCTGACGCAAGAACGCGCGATCAACCCTACCGATGTCAGCGCCAATGCGCTTTACACCGATGACACCTGGCGCGAACCGTTTGCCTTTCTGCGCGCCGAAATGCCGATCAGCTGGCGGCCGGAAAGCCCGTTCGGCGGGTATTGGTCTGCGGTGAGCTATGAACATATCCAACAGATCGAGCTGATGCCGGAGGTTTTCTCCTCCTCGTGGAAGCGCGGCAATATCACCATCGCCGAATCGATCAACGAGACCGAATTCCCAAACTTCATCTCGCAAGATCCTCCAATCCATACCGCGCAGCGCAAGGTGATCGCCCCCGCCTTTGGCCCCGGGCAAATGGTCGGCCTCGAAGCGCAAGTGCGCGAACGCGCCCGCATCCTGTTCGACGCGCTGCCATTGGGCGAGACGTTTGACTGGGTGGAGCATCTGGCGATCCCGCAAACGCTGGGCATGCTGTGCAGCCTGTTCGACATTTCGTTTGACGAGTGGCGCGAACTCAAGCGCTGGTCGGATTACGCAAGCGGCGTTTCGGCCGATAACCTGACACCGGAATACCGGGCCGAATGGATGCAGCAGATGGGCGAGATGCTGGCGCGCTTCGACCGGGAGCTCGAAGCACGCCGCGCGCTGCCGCCCAGCGACGATCTGCTCAGCCGCATGGTGCATTCCGAAGCGATGGGCCAATTGCCGCCGCTGGAACGCCTTGCCAACATCGCGCTGCTGATCGTGGCGGGCAACGATACGACGCGCAATTCGATCAGCGGGCTGGTCGAAGCGTTCGATCTCTACCCGCAGGAGCTTGAGCGGCTGCGCGCCGACCCCGCGCTCAGCGCCAATGCCGCGCAGGAAATAATCCGCTGGCAATCGCCGGTGACCCATATGCGCCGCACCGCGACCGGTGATGTCGAGGTGGGCGGGCAGATGATCCGCGCGGGCGAGAAGATCGTGATGTGGTACATTTCGGGCAACCGCGACGAGAGCGTGTTCCCCGATGCCGAGCGGTTTGACGTGACGCGCGAGAACGCACGGCGGCACATCGGCTTTGGCCATGGCATCCACCGCTGCGTCGGTGCGCGGCTCGCCGAAGTGCAGATCGCAGCAGTGATCGACGAAATGGTATCGCGCCGCCTGCGCGCCGTGCCCACCGCGCCGCCAGAACGGATGGCAAGCCCGTTCCTGCATGGTTTCAACACGATGCCAGTGCGGCTGGAGAAGGACTGAGCGGGCGGCGCCGGCTTATTCGGCGGCTTCGGCCTCCAAGGCCTTGGCCGCTGATGCCGAAGCGCGCTGGTCGTCGTAGACAAACTCGTCGGACGAGGGATCAATGGCGGGAATCTCGTCCTTTTCGCGCCAGTAATCCTGATTGTGCCGCCACATTGCGTCGGCCCCGCTCTTCGGCATCTTGTCGATATCGCGAACCAGATAGCCCGGATTGAAGTCATCGGCTTCGATCCACGGTAGCAGCGCCATGTCCGCCTCCTGCGCGCGCATCGCCACTTCGACCTTCCGCGCGCCAGCATGATCCATGTGACGGAGCAGCTTGCAGACAAAATCGGCGACGATATCGACACGCAAAGTCCACGATGCGCGCCAATAGCCAAAGACCCAGGCCATATTCGGCACGCCGGTGAACATCATGCCCCGATACGTAACGGTTTTGCCCCAGTCGATGGCCGCGCCATCAACCGTGAAGGGGATACCGCCGAGCACAGACAGGCGAAACCCGGTGCAGGCCAGCACGATATCTGCCTCGATCTCCTGCCCCGAAGAGGTCAGCACACCCTTGTCCGTGAACCGGTCGATCGCGTCGGTAACCACCTGCGCGTTGCCCGCCGCGATATGTTTGAACATGTCGCCATCGGGCAGAGACGCGAACCGCTGTTGCCACGGGCGATAGCTTGGCTCGAAATGCGGCGCGAACTGGAAATCTTCGCCAGCATAGCCCCGGATCAGCGCGCGCAGGTCTTCGGCGAAGGCTTCGGGTTCCTCGCGGCTGCGGGGGTCCATATCGTGAAACTGGTGGATATAGTCTGCGCGCACCACGCGGTGGATGGTGGGTTCATCGACCCCGATCGTGCGCAGCCGATTGGCCAGCTCGCTCTCGTTCGGCGCGCAGTAAAACCAGGTCGGCGAGCGCTGGAGCATCGTGACTTGCGCGCCGGTGTCGCACAGCGCAGGAACCACAGTAGCCGCGGTCGCGCCCGACCCGATCACGAGAACGCGCTTGCCCGAAACGTCGATCGCTGGATCCCACAGCTGGGCGTGAACGAAGGTGCCGCCCGCCGCGACATAATCCTGCGTGCCCTGCCAATCGGGAATATAGGGGTGCTTGTGGTCGTAGTAACCCTGGCACATCCACAGGAACGCGCAGGTGAACACGAGCGCATCGCCATCCCCCTGCCCTGCCTCGCTTCGCACCGCTTCGACCGTCCAGAGATTGTCGGCGCTCGACCAGGTGCAACGGGTGATGGTGTGGCCATAGCGGATGTGCGGAGCGATCCCGTTTTCCGCGATGACTTCGCCCAGATACCGCAGGATCTTGTCGGCTTGCGCAATGGGTTCATCGACCCACGGTTTGAACCGTTAGCCGAAGGTGTAAAGATCGGAGTCCGAGCGCACGCCGGGGTACTTGTGGGTTTCCCAAGTGCCGCCGAACGTATCCTTGGCCTCGATCACCAGATAAGTCTTGTCCGGGCACTGGTCGGCCAGATGTTTGGCCGATTCGATCCCCGAAATGCCCGCACCAACGATGATCACATCGACGTGCTGTGCGCCCTTGTTCTGTGCCATCTCTCTCTCCAACATCGGCGCTCCGCCGACTTTTGCCTGTGCGGCTTATGGTTCCGCATTTGCCCTAAAAGGCCTTGATCCGCAGCAGATTGCAACAACAAACCGCTGCGATCCCGCTAGTGCGACCTGCCAGCGGTTGCGCAGCTTGCGGCATTGGCCTACTCCGCTGAACCAATGAACGCGCGACAATGCGATATCGCAATCCTGGGCGGCGGACTGGCAGGTGGGCTGGTGGCCTTGGCGTTTGCGCGGCACCGGCCCGATCTCAAAGTGCTGCTGGTGGAAAAAGATGCGCACATGGGCGGAAACCATGTGTGGTCGTTTTTCGAGACCGACGTGGATGCCGAAAGCCTCTCCATCCTGCGGCCGCTGATCACCGCAAGCTGGCAGGGCTATTCGGTGCGCTTCCCAGAATATAGCCGTGATCTGCCGACAACCTATCATTCGATCACTTCGGAAAACTTCGACGCGCAACTGCGCGCGGCGATGCCCGAAGACGCGATCCTGACCGGTGCCAAAGTGGCCGAGTGCAGCGCGAGCGAGGTCACTTTAGGCGATGGCACGCCGATCCATGCCGGCGCGGTGATCGATGCGCGCGGGCTGGGCACGGTAACTGGCCTCACCGGCGGATGGCAGAAATTTGTCGGCCAGCGGCTGAAATTGACAGCGCCCCACGGGTTGGAAAGGCCGGTGGTGATGGACGCCACGGTGGCCCAGATCGGCGGCTACCGCTTTGTCTATGCGCTGCCGTTCGCAGCCGACGAGGTTTTCGTCGAGGATACCTATTACGCCAATGATTCGGTGCTCGATCCCGCTGCTTTGCGCGAACGGATCGCGGCTTATGCCGCAGCGCAAGGCTGGCAGATCGAAAGCGTTCTGGCCGAGGAACAGGGTGTGCTCCCCGTGGTTTCCGGCGGGAACTTTGCCGAATTCTGGGCGGCGGGGCAGGACGGGATTGCCCGTGCGGGCACGCGCGGCGGTCTGTTTCATGGGCTGACCAGCTATTCGCTGCCCGATGCCATCAATCTGGCGCTGGCGCTGGCCAAGCACCCCGATCCTAGCGGCGCGAATCTGGCGGAGTTCACGCGCGAATGGGCCCACCGCCATTGGCAGCAAGGCCGCTATTACCGGGCGCTTTCGGCGCTGCTGTTCGATGCGGCCGATCCGGCAGAGCGCTACCGCGTATTGCAAAGGTTCTACAGCTTTGATGGTTCGCTGATCGAGCGGTTCTATGCTGGGCGCTCGACAATCTTTGACAAGGCGCGCGTGCTGATCGGCAAAGCCCCCTTGCCGGTGCACCGCGCGATCGGGGTATTGTCCGGATTGGGCGCGCAGCCCACATTGCTGAACGCAACGAAGATCGGCTCATAACATGAAAAAGGCCTGCGTCGTCGGAGCCGGATTCGGCGGGCTGGCGCTTGCTTTGCGGCTGCAATCGGCAGGTATCCAGACCACAGTTATCGAAGCCCGCGACAAGCCGGGTGGCCGCGCCTACTTTTGGGAGAAGGACGGCTTTACCTTCGACGCCGGCCCGACCGTAATCACCGACCCGCCTTGCCTCAAAGAACTCTGGGCGCTTTCGGGGCACCGGATGGAGGACGATATCGAACTCATGCCGGTCATGCCGTTTTACCGGCTGAACTGGCCCGATGGCACCAGCTTTGACTACTCCAACGATGAAACCGCGCTGCGCGCAGAAATTGCCAAGCTCAATCCGCACGATGTGGCGGGGTATGACGAATTCTTGCGCTATGCCGCCGGAGTTTATGAGGAGGGCTATGTCAAGCTGGGCGGCGCGGCGTTCCTCGATTTTGCCTCGATGATCAAGGCGGCGCCTTCGCTGGCCCGCTATCAGGCGTGGCGCTCGGTCTATTCGGTGGTTTCGGGATACATCGCCAACGAAAAGCTGCGCCAAGCTTTCAGCTTTCATACCATGCTCGTGGGCGGCAATCCAATGCAGGCCAGCGCGATCTATGCGTTGATCCACAAGCTGGAGAAGGATGGCGGCGTGTGGTGGGCGCGCGGCGGCACCAACCAGCTGATTGCCGCGATGGTCCGCCAGTTTCAGCGGATCGGCGGCGAAGTGCGGATGGGCGACGGCGCGGCGCAGATCACCTCGCTCGGCAACCGGGTGACGGGCGTGATCACCAAAAGCGGGTGGCAGGCCAATTTCGATGCTGTCGCTTCCAACGGCGATCTGGTGCATACCTACCGCGATCTCCTGAGCGACAATACCCACGCCCGGCGCGAAGCGGCGCGGCTGAAGCGCAAGCGTTTTTCGCCCAGCCTGTTCGTCGTGCATTTCGGACTCAAAGGAAGCTGGCAGGGCATTCCGCATCATACGGTGCTGTTCGGGCCGCGCTATCAGGGACTGATGGACGACATTTTCGAACATGGCGTGCTGCCGCAGGACATGTCGATCTATCTGCATCATCCCACAGTGACCGATCCTTCGATGGCGCCCGAAGGCATGAGCACGTTCTATGCGCTGGTCCCGGTGGCACACATGGGCAAGATGCCGCTCGATTGGGATGAGGTCGGGCCAATCCTGGAAGAACGCGTTCTGAGCGAGATCGGTCGCCGCCTGATCCCGGACATCCACAGCCGTATCGTAACGAAGTTTCACTATGCGCCGGATGATTTTGCCGCGGACCTTGGGGCGCATCATGGCAGCGCGTTCAGCCTCGAACCGCTGCTGCTGCAGAGCGCATGGTTTCGCGCGCACAACCGCGACGATGCCATCCCCAACCTCTATCTGGTAGGCGCTGGCACGCATCCGGGCGCGGGCATTCCGGGGGTGGTGGGCAGTGCCAAGGCGACGGCCGGCTTGATGATCAGGGATCTGGCATGAAGCGGCTGGCGGTCTACTGCGGCTCTGCCTCGCCCGCCGACGGACGTTACGTTGCGTTGGCGCGCGGGGTCGGCACCGCGCTGGCGCAGCGCGGCATGGGAGTGGTTTATGGCGGCGGCAAGCTGGGGCTGATGGGTGCATTGGCGGCAGGCGCGCTGGACGCTGGCGGCGAGGTGATCGGCGTGATCCCGCAGGCGCTGGTCGATGCCGAAGTGGCCAATCCCGATTGCACCGAGCTGCGCGTGGTGGCGAACATGCACGAGCGCAAGCAGGCCTTTACCGACCTTTCCGACGGATTTCTGACCCTGCCCGGCGGGGTTGGGACCATGGACGAGCTGTGGGAAGCCATGAGCTGGGCGCAGCTTGGCTATCATGCCAAGCCGGTCGGGCTGCTCAATGCTTTCGGGTTTTTCGATCATCTGCTCGCGTTCAACGCGCAGATGATCGCAACCGGATTTGTCCGCCCGGTGCACGCAGGCATCCTGCTCGCCGAGCACGATCTGGAACTTTTGCTGGCGCGGATGGCGGGGCACACCCCGGCGACAGCGATCTTTCAGATGAAAGCACGAGACCTGTGAGCTTGCGGAAAGCCTTTGCGTGATCGCATCGCGTAACGAACTGGTGGAGGCGGCGCAGCTTTCGATCCGCAAAGGGTCGAAGAGCTTTGCCGCCGCCAGCCGCTTGTTCGATCGCACCACGCGCGAACGGGTGTGGATGCTCTATGCTTGGTGCCGCCGCTGCGATGATCTGGCCGACGCGCAGGACCATGGCGGCGAACTTGGCGATCAATCCGGCGCGCAAGCGCGGCTGGCGACGATTCGTGCCAAGACCGCGCTAACCTTTGCTGGGCTGCCCAGCGGCGAAGCGGCGTTTGACGCGCTGGGCGTGGTGGCGCGCGAAACCGGACTGACGCTCGCCATGGCCGATGCAGTGATCGAGGGCTTTGCGCTCGATACCGCCGACTGGCAGCCGCGCACCGAGGCCGACCTAATGCGCTATTGCTGGCATGTGGCGGGCGCGGTTGGCGTCATGATGGCTGTTGTGATGGGCGTCGCGCCCGATGACGAGGATACGCTCGACCGTGCCTGCGACCTTGGCCTCGCGTTTCAACTGGCGAACATTGCCCGCGATGTGTCGGAGGACGATGCCGCCGCGCGCTGTTACGTACCGATCGAATGGCTGGTCGAGGCCGATATTCCGCCGGGCGAGCAGATGAAGCCGCGCCACCGCGATGCCCTGGCCGCGCTGGTGCAGCGGATGTGCCGCGCGGCAGAGGCTTATGAATGTTCGGCGCGCATTGGCGCGCGGCAACTGGCGCTCCGCCAGCGCTGGGCCATTCTGGCCGCCGCCGGAATCTATGGCGAGATCGCACGCGAGGTGGAGCGGCGCGGCACCCATGCTTGGGACCACCGCACCGTGGTCAGCGATTTGCGCAAGGCTTGGTGGATCGTCCGCGCCGGTCTGCGCACGCTGTGCCCGGTGCCGAAGGCATGCCGGAGCAGAGCCGAGCAGCGGCGGTTCACACGGCGCGCCTTGATGGCCATTGCGCAGGGCTGACCCGGCTTGCTGGCGCTGCGGCAAAGCGGCCGAAGGGCGGATTTTCCGATAATCTCGAAGGTTTGTTCGGGCGCTGTAACCAATGCCTGTGCCGCGGCGAACAGCCCTGAGTAACTTGGCATCACATGCGGGTTCCGGTACGATGCCAGCATAACCGACAAGGGGTGACCGACTTGGCCAGCATACCAACATCAGGCGCTGTTCCAGACACGGTTCCGCCCCCGGCCCCTCCTTCGCCCCTGCCTTCGCCCTTGCCGCTGGTCTATCGCACCAAATTGGCGGTCAGGCTCTGGCACTGGATCAACGCCTTCAGCATCTTTGTCATGCTGATGAGCGGAATGATGATCTTCAATGCCCATCCCCATCTTTATTGGGGGCAGTACGGGGCAAATTTCGATACGCCGTGGCTGACCATCGGCAACCGCATGCATGAAGGTTATCTGCGGATCGGCAGCCTTGAAATCCCGACCACCGGGTTCCTTGGCTATGCGGCAGAAACCATGCGCGCGTTTCCGCCAACGGTGACTTTGCCGGGGCATTACAATCTTTCCGGCGCGCGGCAGATCCACTTTGGCGTGGCGTGGCTGCTCGGCGTGAGCGGAACGGCGTTCTTTCTCTACGCGCTGATCTCGGGCCATCTGCGCCGCGATCTCCTGCTGAAGCGCGAGGAGCGTAGCTTTGCCCATCTCTGGCATGACATCAAGGAGCACGCCCGGCTGCGCTTTCCCAAAGGAGAGGCCGCGCGGTCTTACAATCCGATCCAGAAGATCGCCTATCTCGGCGTGATCCTGATCCTCATCCCGGTGGTGATCCTGACCGGCCTCACCATGTCGCCGACGATGGATGCAGCCTGGCCCTGGCTCACCGACATCTTCGGCGGGCGGCAATCGGCGCGCTCGATCCATTTCCTGTGCGCTGCCGGGTTCGCCGGGTTCATCGTCGTCCATCTGCTGATGGTGCTGCTCGCCGGACCCTTCAACGAACTGCGCTCGATGATCACTGGCTGGTATCGCCTGCCCAAGGAAAACGCGCCAAAGGAGAACGCCAAGTGACCTTGATCACCCGACGCAACGCGCTTGTCGGCGGCGCTGGCCTGATGCTCGCCGGATGCGACCAGATCATCGCTTCGCCCACCACGCAAAGCCTGCTCAAGATCGGTGAGCAGGCGACTTATGGCGCGGGCCGTATCGTAACGGACCGGAACGCCCTCGCCCGCGAGTTCACCCGCGCCGAAATGTCACCGATATTCCGCGCCAATGGCACGCTCAATCCGGGCACAGCGGAATACAACGCGATGGTGGCCGACAATTTTGCCAACTGGCAATTGCGCATCGATGGACTGGTCGCAAAGCCCTTCACGCTGGGCCTGGCGCAGATCAAGGCCGCGCCGTTGCGCACGCAGATCACGCGGCATGATTGCGTCGAAGGCTGGAGCGCGATCGGCGAATGGACCGGGGTGCCGCTATGCTTGCTGCTGCGCCGCGCCAATGTTTCGAGTAGCGCCCGTTACGTTGTGTTTCACTGCGCCGATTTCTATTCGGGCACGCCGTATTACGAGAGCGTCGATCTTATCGATGCGTTCCACCCGCAGACCATTCTCGCGCATCACATGAACGGGCAGCCGTTGACGGTGAACCACGGAGCGCCGCTGCGGCTGAGGGTCGAGCGCCAGCTGGGCTACAAGCAGGCCAAATACGTCATGCGCGTCGAAGCCGTTGCCTCGCTCGATGGCATCCATGGCGGCAAAGGCGGTTTTTGGGAGGATCATTCCGGCTACCAGTGGTTCGCCGGAATCTGATCCCCCGCGAAGGTTCGCCTCAAAAATTGAGCATGAAGCGGCGCGCGATCGCCGGTGACACAGCGTGAACCGCTGCCAGCAGCTTGACCATGCCAACATTCACCTGGCTTTCATTGCGCTCCATGCCCGCAATGATCTGCGCCGCGCAGGCTTCGGGCGTCATTTTCGCCTTGGTCATGTGCGCGGTCATCGCGGTGTCGACCACCGGGGGCAGCGCTTCGAGCACATGGATGCGCCCCCCTTTCGTCTGGCCCTTCATCTGGGCGCGCAGCGACTGGGTGTAGCTGCGCATCGCCGCCTTGGTGGCGCAGTAAATCGCCGCTGCCGTGCTGGGCGCAAGCGCAAGGCCCGAGGTGACATTGACGATCATCGCCTCGGGGCGGGCGCGGAGCATAGGCATCAACAGCACGATCAAGCGGATCGGCGCATGAATGTTGAGCCACAAGATGCGCTCGTCGGCTGCCGGATCGGGCAGCGCTTCGCGGAAATCATGGGTCGTGCCCATTCCGGCATTGTTGATCAGAATATCCAACTGGCGCGCGCCCAGCCCAGCCAGAACCGCATCGACCCCATCCGGACCGGTCAATTCGGCGGTGATGACCTCAAAGCCCTCGCCTTGCGCGGCGCTGATGCGCCCAGGCGTGCGCCCGGTGAGGATGACATGCGCGCCCTTGGCCCGCAGCTGACGCGCCAGCCTGAGGCCGATGCCATCGGTGCCGCCGGTGATCAGCGCAGTTTTTCCGGCCAGTTTCATCATGTCCCCCCATAGATATTCACGGAGGACTAGCGAGCCAGTTGCAGGATGCAACCGGACATTACCGCATCAGCACGAGTTCCTCGGCCATCGAGGGATGCAACGCCACCGTCGCGTCGAAATCGGCCTTGGTCAGCCCGGCCTTGATCGCAATGGCCGCCGCCTGAAGTATCTCGGGCGATTCCGGCCCGATCATGTGCAGCGCGATCACTTTGTCGGTGCTGGCATCGACGATCATCTTGTACAGCCCGCGCTCGGGCCGGTGGGCAAAGACGTTTTTCATCGGCCGGAAATCCGATGAGAACACCTTGATCGAGCCATAGGCGTTGCGCGCATCGCCTTCGGTCGGGCCGACCGAGGCAATCGGCGGCTGCGAGAACACGGCGCTGGGAATGCAGCGATAGTCGATGCGCACGTCCTGCCCGCCGAATACCCGATCGGCAAAAGCATGGCCCTCGCGGATCGCGACCGGGGTCAGCTGCACCCGGTCGGTAACGTCGCCCACGGCATAGATGCTGGGGCACGAGGTTTGCGCCTGATCGTTGACCTTGATCTCGCCGCGCTCGCCCAGCGCAACGCCCGCGGTCTCGAGGCCCAGCCCGTCGATCTTGGGGCGGCGACCGGTGGCAACAAGCACCTGATCGGCAATCAGCGGCTCGGCCTGCCCTTTGAGCCAGACTTCGAGCGCGCCGTCATCGCGCTTGACCACCTTGTCGAACGGGCAATTGAACCGGTACTGGATGCCGCGCGCCATCGTGATCTGGAGCAGCCGGTCGCGCAGCGATTGATCGTATGTGCGCAAAAGGGTCTCGCTGCGGTTGACCACGGTCACCTGACAGCCAAGCGCGTTGAAGATGCCGGCAAACTCCATGGCGATGTAGCCAGCGCCAGAAATCACCACGCGCTTTGGCAGATGTTCGAGATGAAACACCTCGTTCGAGGTGATGCAGTGCTCCGCGCCCTCAAACGTGGGCATCACCGGCCAGGCGCCGGTCGCGATGAGGATATGCTTCGCAGTCACTTCGCGGCCGCTGCTGGTGAGGCGCACCGAGTTCGGCCCGGTCAGCTCAGCCCGCTCCAGAAAGCGCTCGACCTTGTGGGTTTCCAGCGTGGCGGTGTAGCCGGCATTGATCCGGTCGACATCGCGCAGCACGGCATCGCGCAAAGTTGGCCAGTCGAAGCTCGTCTGATCGACTTTCCAGCCATAATTGGCCGCGTCCTGAAGCTCTTCGGCAAAGTGCGAGCCGTAGACGAGGAGCTTCTTGGGCACACACCCCCGGATTACGCAAGTGCCGCCGATGCGGTACTCCTCGGCCACCGCCACGCGCGCGCCGTGCCCCGCTGCGATCCGGCTTGCGCGCACGCCGCCAGAGCCCGCACCAATGACAAAGAGGTCGTAATCGTAGTCCTGCTCAGCCATCATGCGCTCCTGCTCGGTCCCGCGCTTATGTCGGCCCGTGTCTCATTGCGCCAATAGCTATTGGGCATGGTTTGGCTATCATTCAATGCCAGCAGCCGCGAGCAGTGCCTCGGTTGAAGGATCGAACTGCGCCCCGCCGCCGCCGATGGCCTTGGCGATCGCTTTGCCCATCTCGACGCCGAACTGGTCGAACGGATTGATCCCCAGCATCGCCGCCGAAACAAACGTGCGGTGCTCATGAAAGGCGATCAGGCTGCCCAGCGTGGCGGGATTGAGCGCCTCGCACAGAATTGTCGCGGAAGGCCGGTCGCCGGGATAATCGCGCGCAAGATCCTCGCTTGTTTTGCCTGACATGAGGGCTGCTCCTTGCGCGAAGCAATTCGACAGGAGGATATTGTGATGGACCGGATCAAGATCGTGGCCCTGCTCGATGACCGCGA
Source organism: Novosphingobium sp. Chol11 (assembly GCF_945870625.1). Classification (GTDB taxonomy): domain Bacteria; phylum Pseudomonadota; class Alphaproteobacteria; order Sphingomonadales; family Sphingomonadaceae; genus Novosphingobium. The sequence goes on from NZ_CAMBTS010000041.1 coordinate 14,384, forward strand.
TAAAATCGACTGGGATGAGCTGCGTGCCCTGATGGAGCAATTGAAACACCGCGTGCTGCGCATCGGTGCCGACCCCGCCCCATGTGACCGGCGCACTCGGGCGGCCGAGCGCGGTTCCGGCAGCGGTGACGCGCTTGCCATTCGATTCCATCTCAAGCTGCTGGAGATAAGACGGGAGCAGCTTGAGCCGTTCGTCATAAGCGAACACCGCGCGGCTCTGGCAGCCATAGGCCTGCGCATAGAGCAGATCGGCGAAGGCGGCGCGGACGACCACGTTCTCGCCCATCGGCGCGGAGTGAAAATGGCGGTCTATTGCGCAGGCACCTTCGAGAAACTGCTCGAACGCCTGATTGCCCAGCGCGAGCGCAATGGGAAAGCCGATCGCAGACCACAGCGAATAGCGCCCACCGACGCTTTCGGCGAAGGGCAACACGCGCGTCTCGTCAACGCCCCATTCCACCGCTTTGTCGGGCGCGGCGGTGAGCGCAATGACCCTGCCATAAGGATCGAGCACCCCGCCATCGCGCAACCATTCCAGCGCGCTCAACGCGTTGGTGATCGTCTCAGTGGTGGTGAACGTTTTCGAAGCCAGCGCGATCAGCGTGGTTTCGGGATCGCATTGCCGGAAGGCCGCTTCAAGCGCGCAGCCATCGATGTTGGAAACAACATGCACCGCCACCTTGGCCCCATCGCGGGCCAGCGCCTCGATCGCCAGCGCGGGGCCAAGCGCCGATCCGCCAATGCCGATGTGAATGAGGCTGCGCACCTCGCCGAGCAGGCCTTCATGAATGGCATCGACCAACCCGGCCATGCGCGCGTGCAGCGCCTCTGCCTCGACCACCGCGGCGGGCGGGCCATTGCCGCGTTCGGCGCAGTGGGTGGCGGCGCGGCCTTCGGTGTTGTTGATCAACGCACCGTTGAACAACTGCTCGCGTTTGCCGGCAAAATCCATCGCCTCGGCGATTCGCTCCAAAACCCCCTGCGGAGCGGCGCACAGATGCGTTTTTGACCAATCGAACCGAATCGGACCGCCCGGCAAAGCGAGCACGGAGCACTGCTGATCGAGCCGAGCGGGCTCTGCAAACAACGCCGCCAGCGCCGGACGCTCGAGATTTGCAAGTTCGTTCCACAAAGTCACGCAATCGGCCATTCTCAATTACCCTATCTGTTGTGCGGCAATTGCCGCCTACCCCGTTATCATGCGCGCCGCATGGATCCACGCCAAGAGCGCCATAGCATTATCGTTCCCGTATTTGCCGCACACGAAACCATTGTGACAGTTCTTGAGACACGGGCTTGATGGTTAGGCTTGACGGATGCCTGCGCCCTCCACATGACCAAAGGCGATGACCGACACTCCCGAAATCGCCCCTGCCGAGGCACTTCTCCCCCCTGCCGCGGAGGCTGCGCCTGCTTCTCCTGCTGCCGCCGAGTCGATGTCTCAGCCAAAGCCGCGCAAGGAAAAGAAGGAGGACAGCTTTCCGGTTTTCCTGATCAAGCTGGTGCTGATCGTCGCGTTCTTCCGCAGCTTTGTGTTCTCGCCGTTCAACATCCCATCCGAATCGATGCTGCCCAGGCTGGAGAACGGGGATTATCTGCTCGCCGCGAAATGGCCGTATGGTTACTCGAAATATTCGCTGCCGTTCAGCGCGCCGCTGCTGCCGTTCCGCATTCTTTCGAGCCAGCCTGCGCGCGGCGATGTGGTCATCTTCAAGGCCCCGCCGGGCAACAATGTCGATTACATCAAGCGGGTGATCGGTCTGCCGGGAGACACTGTGCAGATGGTCGGCGGCGTGCTCCAGATCAACGGCAATCCGGTGTCCAAGCGCAAGCTAGACGACTTTGTGATCCGCGTATCGGCCAATACCAACTGCATCGCACCCGAATTTGAGGCGACCGAGGCCGATGGCGCGGCCAGTTGCCATTACCCTCAGTTTCGCGAGACGCTGCCGGAAGGCAAGAGTTACAACGTGCTTGATTTGGGCTACCGCCCGCAGGACGACACCGCGCCGGTGATCGTGCCGCAGGGGCAATTGTTCCTGATGGGCGACAACCGCGACAACTCGCTCGACAGCCGCTTCCCGGCCATTGAGGGCGGCGGCATCGGGCTGGTTCCGCAAGACAATCTGGTCGGCAAGGCGATGATCGTGATGTGGTCGACCGATGGTTCGGCGAACTGGTTCCTGCCGTGGACCTGGTTCACTTCGGCGCGGTTCAACCGTATCGGCGGCCTGTTCTGAGCGCCGACCCGGCGAAAGCCGCTCAAACGGAAGCGCGCACAGCGTTCATCGCGGCGCTGACCGGCGGCCCGATCGAGCAGGAAGCGCTGTGGCACGAGGCGCTGACCCACGGATCGATGGGCGAGGCGCGCGATTACCAGCGGCTGGAATTTCTGGGCGACCGCGTGCTGGGCCTCGCCATCGCCGAGTGGCTCCATGAACAGAGCGATGCGGCCGAGGGCAAGCTTTCGCAGCGGCTGAACGCGCTGGTCAGCCGCGAGACCTGCGCAGGCGTGGCCCGCGCGCTGGGCGTGGCGCCGCATATCCGGCTGGGCAAACAGGCGCGCGACGATGGCGCGGCGGGCAGCGATAACATCCTGGGCGATGTGATGGAGGCGCTGATCGGCGCGCTGTTTGTCGAACGCGGATTTGGCGCGGCCCGCGCGTTCGTGCGCCGCGCGTGGGATGCGCCGATGAGCGGCGGCACCGGCCAATCCAAGCATCCCAAGGCAGCCTTGCAGGAATGGGCCGCAGGCAATCGGCGGCGGCCGCCCGAATACGCGCTGATCTCGCGCGCAGGCCCGGATCATGCCGCCGTGTTCACGGTGCGGGTATCGGTGCACGGCGTGGGCGAGGCTGAAGCGGCCGGCCCGAGCAAGCAAGAGGCCGAAACGCGCGCGGCGCGCGACTTCATGGCGCGCTTCGGATAAGCAACACATCGCGCGCTGCGGCGCGGACGAAAGGACAACTGGTTTGAACGATACACTAAGGGCCGAGCGCTGCGGCCTGGTCGCGGTGATTGGCGCGCCCAATGCGGGCAAATCGACGCTGGTCAACGCGCTGGTCGGGCAGAAAGTGGCGATCGTTTCGTCAAAAGCGCAAACCACGCGCGCGCGGCTGATGGGAATCGCGCTGGAGGACATCACAGGAGAAGCGGGCGCGGCGCGCGCACAGATCATTCTGGCGGACACGCCGGGCCTTTTCGAGCCCCGGCGGCGATTGGACCGCGCCATGGTACACGCCGCGTGGGAAGGCGCGCAGGAGGCCGACGCCATCCTGCTGGTGGTCGATGCGCGCAAGAAGAATCGCGAATACCTTGCGCCGATTCTCGAAAGCCTGATCGGACGCAAAGAGCGCAAGATTCTGGTGCTCAACAAAGTTGACGCCGCGCCCAAGGAACCCTTGCTGATCGCGGCCGAGGAACTGGCCCCAGCGGGAGGCTTCGACGAAGTGTTCTTCGTCTCGGCGCTAACCGGAGACGGCGTGGCAGAGCTCAAGACCCGGCTGGCGAACCTGATGCCGCAGGCCGCTTGGCACTATCCAGAGGATCAGGTGTCCGACGCGTCCGAACGCCTGCTCGCCGCCGAGATCACGCGCGAACAGCTTTACCGGCAACTACATGATGAATTGCCCTATGACAGCGCTGTGCGGCCCGAAAGCTATACACCGCGCAAGGATGGCTCGGTCGAGATCCATCAGCAGATCGTGATTGCACGCGATAGCCAGAAGGGCATCGTGCTGGGCAAAGGCGGCTCAAAGCTGAAAGCCATCGGCGAGGCGGCGCGCACCGAACTGGCCGCGCTGCTCGGGGTTAAAGTCCACCTGTTCCTCCATGTCAAAGTGGAGGAAAACTGGGCCGAGAGCCGCGAGATATACGAGGAAATCGGGCTCGACTGGGTAAAATAGCCGAGACAGACAAGGAGGCTGGCATGGGGGGCGTTGTATCATTGATGTTGCCGGCACTGGCGCTTCTGATCGCCATGACCACTTGCTGGGGGGCCGGTGTTTTGGTGAACAAGCGGTCGCACCAGCTGCAGCCAGAGGAATCGGGCGGTGAAAGCTATGTGCTGTCCGGTGCATTCGGCCTGCTTGCCTTGCTCATGGCCTTTGCTTTCAGCCTCGCCATCGGACGCTACGAGGCTCGGCGCTTGCTCGTCGTTGAGGAAGCCAATGCCATCGGCACTATGTCAACGCGGCTCGCCTTGCTGGACGAGGGCCAGCGCAGCTCGCTGGCCGCAGTGCTTGCGCAGTATGCCAAGGCGCGAGCAGCAGCTGGTTTACAAGCAGAAGACAGCGCGTGGCAGGCCGCACACGACCAGACATCGCACCGATGCGCGCAGTTCGGCGATGCCTTGTTCGCAGCGCTAAGCGCGATGCCGCCCGACACGCGCGGGCCGGTGCTGGTGCAGGCCTATAACGCCATGTGCGACATTACCACGGCGCGCCATGCCGCGCGGCAAGCGCGTTTGCCCGCCGAAGTGCTGGTGCTCCTGGCGTTTTATTGCAGCGCAAGCGCGGGCCTGCTCGGCTTCACGATTGGCAAGGCGGACCGGCGGAACTTGATTTCCTCGGTATTGTTCTTCGCGCTGCTGGCCGCAGCCTACATCACGATCCTCGATCTCGACAGCCCGCGCAGCGGCGCGATCCTAGTGCCGCAAGAAGAGCTGGAGGCCGTGGCAAAAGGACTGAATTGAGCGCTCAGGCCTTCTTCGCTGCCGCTTTCGCCGCTGGCTTCGTTTTGGCCTTGGTTTTCGCCGCAGGCTTAGCCGCAGCAGGTTTGGCCGCCGCTTTCTTCGCCGGAGCTTTGGCCGCTGGCGCTTTCTTCGGCGCAGCCTTCCTCTTGCCTTTCGCGGGCGGGCCCTTGGCGGCGCGTTCGTCGATGAGGGCGATGGCCTCTTCCAAGGTCAGGTCTTCTGGTTTTTTGTCCTTGGGCAGCGTCGCGTTGGTCGTGCCATCGGTGACATAGGCGCCGTAACGCCCCGCCAACAGCTTCATATCGCCGCCAGAGGTGGGATGCGGGCCAAAAGTGTTGAGCGGCTCGGCGGCGGCGCGATTGCCGCGTGCGCCTGCACCGGCGGCTGCTTCAGCGAGCAGGACCACTGCCGCGTTCATGCCGGTATCAAACACCTCGGCGGTGGACCTCAGCCGCGCATACTTGCCCTCGTGCGTCAGATAAGGACCATAGCGGCCGATGCTCGCGGTGATCGGCTTGCCGCTTTCCGGGTGCGCGCCGATTTCGCGCGGCAGGCCAAGCAGCTTGAGCGCCCATTCCAGATCGAGCTCGGCCACATCCTTGGGAATCGACGCGCGCTTGGCGTCCTTGCCCTCACCCAGCTGGATGTATGGCCCGAAGCGGCCGGTGCGCCGCGTCACGTCGAGCCCGCTGACCGGGTCTTGCCCCAGGCTGGCATCCTCGCCTCCGGCCTCAGCGCCATCACTTCCGCCTTGCGCAAACTTGCGGGTAAACTTGCACTCGGGATAGTTCGAGCAGGCCACAAACGCACCATAGCGTCCGCCGCGCAGCGACAGGCGGCCTGCCTCACATTTGGGGCAGAGCCGCGGATCCGATCCGTCTTCGCGCGGCGGGAACAGATAATCCTGAAGGAAGATATCGAGCTCGGCGGTCACCTCGCTCGGCTTCTTCTCCATGGTCTCATCGGCCTTGGGCTTGAAGTCTCTCCAGAACGCTTCGAGCACGGCTTTCCACGCGGCGCGGCCGCCCGACACATCGTCAAGCTCGTCCTCCATGCCGGCGGTGAACTGATAAGCGACGTAACGCTCGAAAAAGCGTTCGAGGAATGCCGTCAGCAGCCGCCCGCTTTCCTCGGCAAAGAAGCGGTTCTTTTCGGTACGGACGTAGTTGCGGTCCTTGAGCACCTGCAAGGTCGAGGCATACGTCGAAGGACGACCGATCCCGAGTTCCTCAAGCTTCTTGACGAGGCTTGCTTCGGAATAGCGCGGCGGGGGCTGGGTGAAATGCTGGATCGCCTCGACCCCGCGCTTGGCCGGAGTATCGCCGACCGCCAGCGCCGGGAGCAACCCGCTTTCGTCGTCGCCATCGGTATCCGGCGCGTCTGCCTTCTGATCGCGGCCTTCTTCGTAGACTGCGAGGAAACCGGGGAACTTGATGACTTGGCCATTGGCGCGCAGCTCGTGCTGCCCGGTGCCATCGCGCAACGTAACGGTGGTGCGCTCGATGCTGGCCGAGGCCATCTGGCTGGCCATGGCGCGCTTGTAGATCAGATCATAGAGCCGCCCATCATCGCCCGCACCGTGGCGGTCCTTGCTGAAATCGGTTGGCCGGATCGCTTCGTGAGCTTCCTGCGCGTTCTTTGCCTTGGTCTCGTAAAGGCGCGGCTTTTCGGGGAGGTAGTGCCCGTTATAGCGGTCGGAAATCGCCTTGCGCGCTTCGCTGATCGCGCTGGGGTCCATCTGCACCCCGTCGGTGCGCATGTAGGTGATCGCCCCTGCCTCGTAGAGCCCCTGCGCCACGCGCATGGTGTGGCTGGCGGAAAAGCCCAGCTTGCGCGCGGCCTCCTGCTGCAAGGTGGAAGTCGTGAACGGCGGATAGGGGTTGCGTTTGGTCGGCTTGGTCTCGACCTCCTCGACCCGGAAGGTGGCGCTCTCGACCAGCGCTTTGGCTCGCATCGCCGTGCCTTCGTCGCCTAGCGACAAGCGCTCCAGCTTGTTGCCTTCGAAACGCACGAGCCGCGCCTTGAACCCGGTTCCGCCTTGCTCCAGCATCGCAGCCACCGACCAGTATTCCTGGCTGACGAACACCTCGATCTCGCGCTCACGCTCGACAATCAGTCGCAACGTAACGGATTGCACGCGGCCCGCCGACTTCGCCCCGGGCAGCTTGCGCCATAGCACCGGCGAGAGAGTGAAGCCGAACAGATAATCCAGCGCGCGCCGGGCAAGATACGCGTCGATCAAGTCCTGATCGAGCTCGCGCGGGTGCTTCATCGCCTCGGTCACGGTGGCCTTGGTGATCGCGTTGAAAGTAACGCGCTCAACCTCGCGCGGCAGCGCCTTGCGCTTGGCGAGCAGTTCGCGAACATGCCACGAGATCGCTTCCCCTTCACGGTCGGGGTCGGTGGCGAGGATCAGCCGGTCGGCGGACTTGGCGGCATCGGTGATCGCCTTGATCCGGGCTGCCTTGTCGGCATGCGCCTCCCAATCCATCGCAAAGTCTTCGTCCGGACGGACCGAGCCATCTTTGACCGGCAGATCGCGGACATGGCCATAGGACGCCAGCACCTTGAAACCGGGACCGAGGTATTTCTCGATGGTTTTGGCTTTGGCAGGGGATTCGACGATGACCAGTTGCATTATTAAAAACAGTTCCTCACGTGCACGCGCGAGGGTGGCGGGTTTGACGGCTGCGCGTCAAGCCCCGCCATGCCTTTAGTTTAAAGCCCGGCCTTGCGCTGGGCCATCTGGCCGATGAAGGCCGTGTTGGCGCGAACTCCCGCTGCGATGGCGCTGTTCTTGAAACCGGTGGGGTCATTGACCGTAAAGTCGAACCGCTTCGATAGTGTGCCAGCGCCGAACCCGCCGAAGAATGCGCCGCCAACGATTGTGGCGGTGCGGATGCCCTTGGAGAGGCCGCTGGTGCGATCGGTGACGGTCGCAAACTCGCCGCCCTCGCTAATCGGGCTGGTCAAGAGCAGATTGCCTTGCTTGCCTTTGGGATCGACAATATTGATGCGGCTGCCGAAGGGCGAGACGGCAAGTTCAGCAGTAATCTTGAGCGATTGAAAGATGCCGCCATCGCGGCTCTTGGCCGGCCCCGCGAAGTCGACAAAGTAAACGACATTGATCACCGGAATGCCGCTTTCCTTGGCATAGACATATTCAGCCGTGTTCAGCCCGCCCATGCCGAAATCGAACATGCCCGATTGCAACAGCGCGTTGGCGGGAGCGCCAAGCGCTATCGGGCCATAGGCCACCGCATCGGCTTTGTCCTTTTTCTTGAGCATCGTGAACACCTTGGACCCTTGTGGATAAGGTTTCACTTTCGCGTAATAGGGGTTGGCCATGAGCCCGGCGCGATCTTCGATCGTGATCCCACCGGCGGCCATTTGCGCCGCAAAGTCTGCGTAGATCGCATCGGTCGCCGCCTGAAACTCCTCCGGCCCAACGCCAGAAAGCTCGCCGATCGCTTTGCCTTCGTTGCTTACTGCCAGAAATCCGCCGCCATCATAATCGACTTTCTTTGTAAAAAAGGCGACACTGAACTGACCGATGACGACTTTGCTGATGCCCTCAAAGCTTTGTGGTCGCTCAACTTTCACGCTTGCTACTGATTGGGCAGTTTTCTGCGCGGCTTCGTCTGCGGCATGAACAAGTGCCGGAATACCTAGCGCCAGAACGAGCGTGGCAGGCGCAAGGCAAAACGTACGAAACAGTTTCATGAGATCTCCCGGCTCATAATGCTTCGCAGCATGGCAAAGCATTTTTACCGGTAACAGATTATTGCAGTTCCAATACTGTCAAATAGTCTAGAGCGGTTTCCGTTCATTCTGGTTCATAGCCGCAGGATTTGAAGTAATTGGCGCATTCGTCTGGCTGGAAGATGTCGACGAGCCTGCCGATCAGGTCCCACAAGCCGCTGACGGTTCGCTCGCCCACTTTGCGGAGCATAGCCTT